>CBFGQV010000361.1:0-3385 GCA_965651045.1 uncultured bacterium | reverse complement strand
CCGCTCCTTCACCAGGAACGGCACGCCCTCGGTCATCCAGGCCGGCGCCGGCTCGCCCCTCAGGTGATGATCGAAGAACTCGAAGTAGCGTTGGGTCAGGTCGCGTCGGTTCGCCAGGTTGCGCAGCCCGTGCCCCTCGTCCGGATACGCGAGCAGGTACGCCTCTTTGCCGTGGTAGCGAAGCGCGTTGAAGAAGTTGAGCCCCTCGCTGAACGACACCGTCGGGTCGGCCGTGCCGTGCATGATCAGGAACGGCGCGGTCGCGTCGGGCGCGTGCGTGGTCGCGCTCTCGAAGCGGAACAGCTCGGGATCGCGCCACGGATCGGTGCCCCAGCGCCCCTGCCCGAACAGATAATAGTCGGCCCCGGGCATGCCGCTGCCGCCGTTGATGCGGTACGTCCAGCCCCACGGCTGGTTGAAGTCCGAGGTGATGTCGGTCACGCCGGCGCCCATGCCCACGGCGGCGAACATGCGCGAACGCGTGCCGATGAACGCCGCACCTTCTCCGCCGTAGCTGTGGCCGTGCACGCCGACGCGGTCGGGGTCGGCGTAGCCCAGCTCGATCACCTTCCGGGTCGCGGCCTCGACCGCGTCGAGCATGTCGGAATGCGAACTACCGGTTCGGAAGTGCACATCGGCGAGCATCGTAATGTAGCCGCGGCTCAGTGCCTCGACCGGAATGCTTCCCATGCCGCCCATGAAGTTCGGCGGCTCGTGCCGGTGCAGATTCTGCGAGTTCTTCTCGTAGAAGCTGACCAGCATGGGCCGGCGCTCGCCGTCCACATGGTCGTCGGGCAGCGCGAGAATCCCCTGCAACCGCACCCCGTCTCGGTTCGTGTAGTCGAAGAGCACCCGGCGCCCCCACATGTACTCGCTTCTCTGGGGATTCGCGTCGCTGATCTTCCGCATGTCCTCGAACGCGGGGCCGGCGACCTGCAGATCCGGAAACTCGGCGAAGGTCTCGCGGGTGAGCAGAAAGCGCTCGGCCTGCTCCGCGCGAGTGGGCATGCCGAAACGGGCATCGGCCCAGACGAGTTCGTCGAGGCCGCCGTCCGGGTCCAGGCGGTAGAAGCCCGCCTTCTTGGTCCATTGGCCGTAGGCCGCGAGAGTGACGGGCCGGTCGAGGTCGATCAGCCGCCCGGTGCGGGCGCTCCGAGGCGCGGCGGAGTCGACGGGTTCGGTGCGAAGCCAGCGGAAGCGCACCTCGCGTGCCGCGCCCTCGCCCGCGGTCAGGTTGCGGGCCTCGCCGCCCTCGTAGGGCAGCAGCCAGAGATCGTAGCGTGACTCGACGACCACGCCGCTGCCGTCGGCCGCGTAGCCAGTGACGCCGTACGGAGGCCGCGGTCCGACGTAGTCCCACTCGGTGTCCAGGAAGGCGCCTGCCTGGCTCGCATCGAGCGCCCGCGACGCGCCCGCCTCGAGGTCGTAGGCGTGGTAGCGGTCGTCGGCCCAGTAGACGAAGTGGCGGCCATCGGGCGACAGACCCGGCGCGTGCGGGCCGACGAGCTGCCCTTCGAGCATGAGCGTGCGCTCGCCCGTCGAGGTGTCGATACGGTAGAGGTCGGCCCGCGCCTGCGCGGTGTCGGCCAGGTAGGCGCGGTTGTCGTAGCCGACGCCCCAGCGCCCGTCGGGCGAGAGCTGCACCGTGCGCATCGCCGAGTCGGTGAGGGTCACGTAGCGCCCCGCGGCCACCTCGAAGGCCTGGCGGAAGGTGAAGTTGCGGTCGCGCTCGGCCTGCTCGCGCTGGACCGATTGCACGCGCTCGTCGGCGGTGCGCCACACGTCGACGTCGGCGACCGAGTCGCGGCTGGGCGCGCGGCCCGTGTCCGGCGCCGGGGTCTGCTGAAGAATGCCCAGGAAGACGCGCGCCGCGTCTTCGCTCCACGCCAGCGGCGCCCGCTCGCTGATGACGAAGCCCTCGGGAAAGCCAGCGGCGTCCGTGGCGAGCGTCGCGACCCGATTCGGCTCGTCGCTCCGCAACCCCGAGTAGACGACGAGCGTGTTGGCGCGCTCGCGCAGGTCGTCGACCGGCACGCCCTTGAGCGCCGCCAGCCGTGCGCCGTCGTCGCTCCACTCGAGGCGGGCGTAGATCAGGGTGTCGTTGTCGAGCGGGCGAATGCGGAGCCCACCGAGGTCCACCACGAACAGGCCGTTGCCGTCCCGGGGCGTGGACTCCACCGCATAGGCCAGCAGGTCGCCCTGGCGATTGAACGCGGCTTCGCCGACGCTACCCAGGAAGAGATCGCTGCCCGCCTGGAGGTTGTGCAGCACGACGTCGGTCGCAGCCGCGCCGCCGCTGCCCCCGCCGTTCCGTCCGCCGCGCTCGGGCCGCCGCCGCAGGAGCAGGTGGCTGGCGGTGGCATTGAAGACGCCGGGCTCCATGCGCTGCCACGAGCGCGTCGTGCCGGTGGTCAGTTCGCGCAGCTCGACGCGAGGAGGCTGGGCCCGCCGAGGCTCCGCCGCCGCCGAGTCGCCGGCCGCCGAATCCGGCGCCTCCGCCCCCTCGCTCTCTGCGCCCCGTCCCCGCCCGGCCGCCGGCACCGAGTCGACCTGGTAGACGATCCACCGCGAATCGGGCGAGAACACGCCGTTGTGCGCGTTCGGGATCTCGACGTCGCGGCCGGTCTCGAGGTCGCGCAACATGAGCACTGGCTTTTGGTCCGCCGGCAGCACGTTCGTATAGCGCAACGTATACGCGACCCATCGCCCGTCGCCCGAGATTGCCTCACCCTGGATCTGCCGCCAGAGCGGGTAGTCGTCGAGGGTGAGCGGCTTCTGCTGTGCGAACAGTTGTGGAGGCGGGCCGACCAGCGAAGCCGCCAAGACCGCGGCCACGGCAAGCAGAAGGGCGTGAGGCGACACGGCGGGGCGCCGTAGACGGGGTGCGCTCATGACGCTTGATCTCCAGGTGACAGGTCGCGGGCCGAAGGAGGGCCGCTCCCAAGATCGGGTGGGCCGCGGTCCGCCGCCAGCCGCAACCTGCCGTGAATGCAACCATCGTCACGCCCCGTGGCCACGAAGGCTGCATTCACGGCCGTATGCGCCGTCTTCGCAGCACTCGACGTTGTCTTGCCCGACGAAGGCTGCGTTCACGGCGATATGCGCCGTCTTCGCAGCACTCGACGCCGCGCGACGCGTCGATGGCTGCGTTGACGGCGCGGCACCGGCATCGGCGGCATCGGCATCGGCGCGGCACCGGCATTGGCACCGGCATCGGCGCGCACCGAAGAGGCGCGGCACCGGCACATGCACGGTCCCGGCGCGGCACCGGCACATGCACGGTCCCGGCACGGTCCCGGCACGGCACCCGGCACGGCCCCGGCGCGGCGGTGCGGCGACGCCACCCCATGACGCAGCGCCGGCCCCCAACCCGCCCTTACCCGCC
>CBFGQV010000360.1:0-3387 GCA_965651045.1 uncultured bacterium | reverse complement strand
CGCTGTAGCGGTCGGCTTCTTCGAGAAAGGCGGCGGTGCGGTCGGAAAGGGCTCGGGTCACAGGGCCTCCTGAGGGGTACGGGTCGCGGGAAACTCGCGGGCGCAGGCGCGGCCGCCTGAGCTTAGTCGATCGCGGGGCGCTTGCACAATTATCAGATGTCGATATCTTGCATTCCGATATTTCATGAACGACTTCCGATGAGGTGCCGAGCGATGCCCCCGACCGTCGACCCTTCGCTGACCCGCGCCGCGTTTCTGATCCTCCTCGCCCTCTCCGATCGCCCACGCCACGGGCTCGGCATCGTCGAAGAGGTCGAGCGGCACACGACGGGGCAGGTGAAGCTAGGCCCCGGAACGCTCTACGGCACGCTGAAGCGCCTCTCGTCCGACGGCCTGGTCGCCGAAACCGACGAGGTGCCCGACCCGAACGACGACGACCCCAGGCGCCGCTACTACCGCATCACTCCGGAGGGCTCGGTCGCGCTCCGCGACGAGGCCGAGCAACTTTCGCAGCTCGTGCAGGTCGCGGTCGGCAAGGACGTGCTGGAGGCGGGCGCATGACACCGGGCTCGCGGCGCGCCCGGATCGGGCTCGGGGTTGCGCGGGGTCTCGGACGCGCCCTGCTCCTTCTCCACCACCCGTCGTTTCGCCGCGAGTTCGGGCCGTCGTTCGTCGAGGCCGTCGAGCATCGATGGCGCCTCGAGGCCGCGCGAGGAAGGGGCGCCACCGTTCGCACGCTGCGCGTGCTTCTCGCCGACCTCGGCCCGTCGCTCGGGGCGTCCTGGGGCCGCGCGCGACCGGGCTCGTCGTCTCTGCCCTTCGACCTTCGCCTCGCCGTCCGGGGCCTGGCCCGGCGGCCCGCCTTCTCGGCGCTCGTGGTGCTCACGCTGGGGCTCGGCATCGGCTCGAGCGCGGCGATTCTCGGGGCCCTCGACCGCTTTGTGCTGCGGCCGCTGCCGTTCGACGAGGGCGCGCGCATGGTCTTCATCGGCCTTGAAAGCCCCCAGACGGGCTTCGTCATGTCGCCCACGCAGGAGCTGCTCGACCGCTGGCGCTCGGCGCGCACGCTCGAATCGTTCGGCGTCTTTCGCGACCGCACGGTCGTGCTGGCCGGCGCCGACACGCCGCAGCGCCTCGGTCGCCGGGTCATCTCGGGACATCTGCCCGAGATGGTGGGCCTGCGCCCGGTGCTCGGCCGCGCACTCGGGCCGGACGACGCCCGGGCGAACGCCGCCCCCGCGATGATGCTCGGCGAGGCCTACTGGCGGAGCGCGCACGGTGCGGACCCCGACGTACTGGGGCGCACGCTGTCCTTCAACGACAGCACCTTCACGGTGGTGGGCGTCTGGCCCGCTCGCGCGACGCTCGGGTTCGGCGCCGAACCCGCCGTGTGGACGGCGATTCCCGAGGGCCGGGAAGCCGACCCGTCCAGCTTCACCCGGGTGCTCGCGGTCCTCGCCGAGGGCGCCGAGACCGACCAGGTTCGCACCGAACTCGCGCAGCTCGCCGTGGGCGTCGACCGCGAACGGATTCGAGACCGCGTGCCGACGGTTCTGTCGCCGCACTTCTTCCTCGGCGACGACTTCGTCACGGGGCTCTGGATGACCCTGGGGGGTTCCCTGCTGCTGCTCGTCGTCGGGGTTCTCAACACGTCGAACCTGCTCCTGAACCGGGCCGTCACGCGAGGTCCGGAAACCGGCCTCCGGTTGGCCCTCGGAGCGTCGGCGGGGCGCATCGTGCGACTCTACGCCATCGAGGGGCTCTTCCTCGCCCTGCTCGGCACCGGCCTCGGCCTGGCCCTGGCGCACGTCGCGCACGCCGGCCTCGCGGCGGTCGCACCGAGCCGCTTTCCGGACCTCGCCGCACCGCTCGTGGGCGGCCGCACGATCGTCTGGGGGGCGGCCGTCGCGGGCATCGCTGCAGCCCTCTGTGCGCTGGTCCCTGCGCTGCACCTCACCTCACGCGACCTGAGGCGTTCGCTGATCGGGCGATCGGCGACCCCGGGCCGCGGACGGCACCGGGCGCGGGCGGCCCTTGTGAGTGTCCAGGTGGCGCTCGCGCTCATGCTCGCTGTGGGCGCCGGGCTGGGCCTTCGAAGCTTCGAGACGCTTCTCGACGTCGATCCGGGATTCGACCTCGAGCCCCTCGCGATCGTCTCGGTGGCGCTGCCGAGCGCTCGGTACCCGGAAGAGGCCATGCAGGACGCCTTCATGCGACGCGTCGAGGCCTCGCTCCGAGTGCTGCCCGGCGTCGAGGGCGTCGCCGTGTCGGGCGTGCCTCCGTTCAGCTTTTCGACCATGGCCGGCGAGCCAACGCTCGTCGGAGAGCCGCTGGCCGAGGCCGAGGGGCGTTGGACCTCGCAGGCGAGCGCGTCACCTGGGTACTTCGAGGTCATGGGGATTCCCATTCTGGAGGGGCGCGCCCCGGACGCCGCCGACGCGGCGGCCACGGACCTGCGCGCCCTCGTCAACGAGACCTTCGCGCGCCGCTGGTCCGGGTCGGTCGTCGGCCGCTCGCTCCGCTTTCCAGAGAGCGACGTGACGATGGAGATCATCGGCGTAGTGGGCGATGTCCGCAGCAACGCCCTTACCGACGGTGAAGCGCGCGTCCAGTACTACGTGGTGGACCGCGGCGCCGGGGGCTCCTATACACGTTTCCTGCTGCGTGCGAGCGACCCCGAGGCGGTCGTGGCGGCAGCGGGCGCGCGAATCAGAGAACTCGACCCGATGCTGATTCCGTCCAGCACGACGGGGCGCGATCTGCTCCGCGCGCAGACCGCCGACCAGCGCTTCCTCGCCTTCCTGCTCGGGGCCTTCGGCACGCTGGCGGTCGTGGTGGCGACGCTCGGCGTGTACGGCTCCGTCGCGCTCGCCGTCAGCGAGCGCACGCGAGAGATCGGGGTGCGTGTCGCGCTGGGCTCGGCGGCCACGGGTGTCGTGCGCCACGTCTTCGCGCTCGGGCTCCGGCCGGCAGCGGTAGGGGCCCTCGGGGGCCTCCTGGTCGCGATGGCCGGCGCGCGTTGGGTCGAGTCGGCGCTCTACGAGGTGGGACCCCTCGATCCGGCGGCCCTGGGCGGCGCGCTCGCCGTGCTCGCCGTCGCGGCGACCGTCGCGTGTCTGGTACCGGCACGCCGTGCGCTGCGGGTCGACCCGAGCCGCACGCTCAAGGCCGAGTAGCGCGGGCGTCCGGGGCCAGGGGGCAAGCCCGGCCGCGAGGCTGCCGCCGGGGGCTCAGTGCTCGAACGCCACCGGCGGTTTCGGCCGCTCGTCGACCTCGAGCCGGAAGACGTCGGGCCGCGCGTAGTGGCCGGTGACGTCGAAGTCGAAATGTGACCGAACGAGCGCAGCGGGGTCGAGCTCGGCGAGGAGCAGCCCCTCGGCGTCACAG
>CBFGQV010000359.1:0-3388 GCA_965651045.1 uncultured bacterium | reverse complement strand
CTGCCCGTCGCGCTCGTACAGAGCGTCGAGCAGTTCACGTCGGGTCGGGTCGGCGAGGGCCTTGAACACGCCGTCCATGCGGCCAACTATAGGTGACCAAATAGTCACATGTCAAGTCGAGCGCCGCCCGAGCCGGCCGGCGCTCAGCAGCGCGGGAAAATCCGCCCTTGACTTCAACCGCAGTTGAACTTGCACAATCCCCGGCCTGGTGGAACCGACCGCGCAGACAGCCACCCGAATCGGCGTAGTCGTCGGCAGCACGCGCCCCGGCCGCCGTGCACCCGAAGTCGCTCGCTGGTTCGTTGAGATCGGCTCCTCCCACCTGCGCGAGGCATGGCCGGAGCTGTCGTTGGAGCTGCTCGATCTCGCTGAGTTCGAGCTCCCCCTCTTCGACGAGCCGACGCCCCCGGCGCTCGGCGCGTACCGGCACGAACACACCCGCCGCTGGGCGGAGGCGGTGGGCGCGTGCGACGGGTTCGTGTTCGTCACCCCCGAGTACAACCGCTCCCTGCCCGCGGCGCTCAAGAACGCGATCGACTATCTCTTCGCCGAGTGGCAGGACAAGGCCGCGGGGATCGTGGGCTACGGCGTCGTCGGGGGCGTCCGCGCAAGCGAGCACCTGCGCCAGGTGCTCGCGGAGCTGAGAGTTGCCGACGTGCGCACCGCGGTGACGCTCTCCCTCACCGATGACCTGGCCGACGGCACGGTCGCCGCTCGCCCCCATCGCTGCGATCAGGCGAAGCGCATGCTCGACGAGCTCGCGGCCTGGACGAACGCGTTGCGCGCGCTGCGTACGGAGTGAGCGTCGTCGCCGCGCAGAGCCCGGGCGCGCCGGCGCCACCCCAAGCGACGCCGGGCCCTGCGGCGCTCGCGGTCCTGCTGGTGGCCTCGACCCTGACCGTCATGGCCGGGGCGGTCCTGGTGCCCGCGCTCGAGCTGATCCGCACCGACCTGGGGCTCAGCGCGACCCAGGCGGGAACGGTGCTGACCGCCCACGGCCTCTCCCTCGCCGTGGCGAGCCCGGCGGTTGGCGCGCTCGCCGACCGCTTCGGGCTGCGGCCCGTGCTGGCAGGAGGTCTGGCCCTCTACGGGATCGCGGGCGGAGCGGGCGCGCTCCTCGACTCCTACCCGGCGCTGATCGCGACCCGGCTGCTCTTCGGGGTTGGCGCGGCCGCCGTGTTCGTCGGCAGCACGGCGGTACTGCTCGAGCTCTACCGGGACGCCGCGCGCGACCGGGCGATGGGCTGGCGCTCGGCGGCGATCAGCATCGGAGGCCTTGCCTGGCCCCTCGCCGGCGCCGCGCTCGCCGCGCTCTCGTGGCACGCCCCGTTCGCCCTGTATCTGGTTGGGGTGCCGCTGGGGCTAGCGGCTCTGACCTGTCTGCCGCGCGCCGCGGCCACTACGCCAAGCTCACCCCCCTGGCGCGCACTCGGCTCAGTGCGCTCGGTGCGCGCGCTGCTGGCCCTCCAGTTGCTCGCGGCGATTCTGCTCTACGTCGTCCTGGCCTTCGTTCCCCTGCACCTCGCGGCGCTCGGCGCAGCCGACCCGCTCGCGATCGCCGCGTGCACGAGCGCGCTTTCGGCGACGATGACGGTGGCGGGGTTCGCCTTCGCCGCCGGGCGCGCCCGCTACGGACTCGACGGACTGCTGCGAGCTGCGCTGGGAATCTGGGTCCTTGCGCTCGCCGCGCTCGGCCTGGCCGAGCATGCGATCGCGGTGGTCGCGGCGAGCGCGGCATTCGGCCTGGGTATGGGCCTGGCAGTCCCGGCGCTCACGGTCGGCGTCGGTGGGGCGGTGCCGAGCGCAATGCGGGGACGCGCGACGGCTCTGCTCGCGAGCGCCACCTTCGCCGGGCAGTTCGCCGCCCCGCTGCTCCTCGGGCCGGTGGTCGGGCGCGCGTCAGCCGCGACGGGGTTCCTGACCGCGGCAGCGGTTGGCGCGCTCGCGTTCGCGTGGAGCCTGTGGGTCCCTCGGGAGACTCTCTCGCCGGCGCCCGGTGAGGCTCGCTAGCCCCCATTCCTTGCGCAACGACTTCATTGCCAAAGCGTGTTGGATAGCGTCTATATCTGGTGCGCCAACAACCGCGACAGAACCGGGTCACTCCATGGGGCGAGTTGATAGCCGACCCGGCTCGCGGCGCGCTCATGGGCAATCGCGGCGTCCTCCACGACGACGAGGGGCGCATCGTCCGCTCGCACCAGATCGAGCGCTGGATCACCTGCCTGCTCGAGTTCAAGGGACGCCGTCGCGAGCTGATGCGCCCCGGCTACTACACCGAGCTCTTCTTCTGGGACGAGGCGACCGCGCTCGCCGCCGGCCACCGGCCCTGCGCCGAGTGCCGCCGCGAGCGCTTCGAGGAGTTCCGCTCCGCGTGGGTGCTGGGCAACGGCACGCGCGACGGCCTGCCGCCGGCGAGCGAGATCGACCGCTACCTGCACCGCGAGCGGCTCACCGACGAGGGCCGCAAGCGCACCTTCGTCGCGACGATGAGCGAGCTGCCGAACGGCACCTTCATCGAGCAGGCCGGTGACGCGTGCCTGGTCTGGGACGGCGAGCTTTGGCCCTGGAGGCCGGGCGGCTACGGCGCGCCATCGGAGGCCGACCCGCTCGCGCGCGTGCAGGTGCTCACGCCCGAGCCGACCGTCGCGGTGATCGCCGCGGGCTTCGAGCCGGCCGTGCGCCTGCCTGAGCGCGCCGAACACAGGCACGCCGAACCCGAATACGCGGGTTAACCGAACCAAGAAATCCGGGCGGCGGGTTTACCCTGCACCGCTGGACCTATGAGCGAACTCGCGATCGAAGCAAAGGGCCTGCGGAAGGTCTATAGGAACGTCGAGGCGCTGCGCGGGGTCGACCTGCGCGTGGAGCGCGGCACCGTGCTCGGCGTGCTCGGCCCCAACGGCGCCGGCAAGACGACGGCCGTGCGCATCCTCACCACCCTGCTGCCCCCGGACGGCGGCACGGCCAAGGTGATGGGCTACGACATCGAGCGCGAGGGGCGCAAGCTGCGCGAGACGATCGGGCTCGCCGGCCAGTACGCCGCCGTCGACGAGAACCTGACCGGCTTCGAGAACCTCGAGATGGTCGGCCGCCTCTACCACCTCGGCAAGGAGCGCTCGCGCCAGCGCGCGACCGAGCTGCTCGACCGCTTCGAGCTCGACGAGGCCGGCGATCGCCTGGTCCGCACCTACTCGGGCGGCATGCGCCGCCGCCTCGACCTGGCCGCGGCGCTAGTCGCCGACCCGCCGTTGATCTTCCTGGACGAGCCGACCACCGGGCTCGACCCGCGCAGCCGCAACAACCTGTGGCGCACGATCGAGGGCCTGGTCGCCGACGGCACGACCGTGCTGCTCACCACGCAGTACCTCGACGAGGCCGACTACCTCGC
>CBFGQV010000358.1:0-3390 GCA_965651045.1 uncultured bacterium | reverse complement strand
TCTTCCGACCGCCGGTTCAGGAGGTCGTGGTAGTCGGTGAGCCTCCGCCAGAAGGTCGCCGACTGAATGCGCCGCCCGATGCTCGTCGTGACGAGCACCTGACCGAGCGACACCGGGTAGTCCCGGTACTCGAGAAACCCGCGGTTCAGGCCGGTCTCGGCCGACGCGAAGACCGTGTTGGCCACGAAGCCCGCGGTGAGGTACCCTCGGCGCGCCAGCACCTCGGCCACGGTCGGGTAACGGGCGTCGAGCGCCTCGACCCACGCGGCGCCGCGGTCCGCCCCGCTCCAGAGCTCCGTCGGCCAGCGACCCGTGAAGACGCTGGCGTGCGTGGGCAGCGTCCAGGGCGAGGGCGCTATCGCACGGGTGAAAACGACCCCCTCGGCAGCGAGGCTGTCGAACACGGGCGTGGTCGCGGCAGGCCATTCCGACTGCCCGGCGAGGTCGTCGAGCAGGCCGTAGCTCGCCCCGCGCACCGTGTCCAGGATGATCAGGAGCACGTTCTGTGCGTCGGCATCCGGCGCGGGAAGCCAGGTGCGCCACGTGCGCTCCCAGCTCTGGTGCGCCGCCGCCGCTCGAGCCGTGAGACCACCGACCACCAGCAACCCTGCCAGGGCCATCACCGCGGCGGCGCGCGGCCATCGCGGGTTCGGTCTCGTCATGCGCGCGGCCTGCACGCCGACGCCCAACGCCAGCATCAACACGGCCCATGGGTAGAGCCGTTCGAAGACCAGCGCGATGGCGAAGACGGCGAGCCCTGCGAACACGCCCAGCACCACCGGCCGACTCCGCACGCCGGGCCGCAGGTGGCCGAGCGCCAGGAGCGCACCCGCCGCCAGACCGAAGTAGAGCAGGTCTCCGAGCGGTGCCATCCACATGTAATGCCGGCTGAGGCGGACCGACGCGCCGACCGACTGCGCGAGAAAGACGGGCACCAGTTCGACGATGCCGGTCCAGAGGCCGAACGCGACGGCGAGAAGCAGAATGCGGGGGGGAGTCATCATCACTTGGCAGGACACCCCGGGTCGCTTCCGTGCTGTACCTAGGGTCGTCTCGGACCAGGTCGGTGACCCGGGCGACCGCCGTGGCCTTGCGTCGCGAGCACCCGACTCCGGATCTTGGCTGGCCCTCTGTCGTTTCCCACGACCCCCGGATCCGATGCGTCACCCTCGATCGATCGCCGTAGCGACCCTCGCGCTCTCCCTTCTGGCGGGCGCCCCTTCCGCGCTCAAGGCTCAGGCCGCGGACGCTCCCGGTTCCGACCCGGTCATCGAGGCGCTCTTCGAGCGCGGCATGGGCGCCGACTCGCAGGTCGAGCGGCTCGCGCAGGTCCTGACCGACTCGATCGGGCCGCGCCTTTCCGGAAGCCCAGGCCTCGACGCGGCCAACGACTGGGTCCTGCGCATGTACGAATCCTGGGGAATCGACGCGCAGAAGGAGTCCTACGGCACCTGGCGCGGGTGGGACCGGGGCCACACGCACATCGACCTCGTCGCACCGCGCAGGCGCACGCTCAACGGCACGATGATGGCCTGGAGCCCGGGCACCGACGGCCCCGTCGAGGGTGAGGTCGTGGCCATGCCCACCTTCGCGAGCGCCGACGAGTTCCGCGCGTGGCTCCCCGCCGTGGAAGGGCGCTTCGTCGCGTACTCGGCGGCCGAGCCAACCTGCCGCGCGCCCGAGAGCTGGAGCGAGCTGGCCACTCCCGAATCGTGGGAACGCATGCAGGCGCAGCAGACCGAGACCGCCCGCGCCTGGACGCGGGGGGTGCAGGCGGCAGGCGGCGCGCAGGCCGTCGTGCGGGCGATCGAAGCCGGCGGCGCGCTCGGCGTACTCACGGCGCGCTGGTCGGCGGGGTGGGGCGCGAACAAGATCTTCGGCGCTCAGACGCAGACCGTGCCTTCCGTGCATCTGAGCTGCGAGGACTACGGGCTGGTGCACCGGTTGGCGAGCAACGGTCAGGGGCCGCGGCTCAGGCTCGACGCGGAAGCCGAGTTCCTGGGCGAGGTACCGGTCTACAACGTCCTGGGCACGCTCCCGGGCACGGAGCTTCCCGACGAGTACGTGTTGCTCACGGCCCACCTCGACTCGTGGGACGGCGCGTCCGGGGCGACCGACAACGGCTCGGGCACCGTGATGATGATGGAGGCCATGCGGCTGCTGAAGGAGGTCTACCCGAACCCGCGCCGGACCATCGTCGTGGCGCACTGGGGCGGCGAGGAGCAGGGGCTGATCGGGTCCGGCGCCTATGCGGAGGACCACCCCGAAGTCGTCGAAGGCCTTCAGGCGGCCTTCAACCAGGACAACGGCACCTGGCGCATCGACTTCATACGCATGCAGGGCTTCCTCGGCGCCGGCGAGCACTTCGGCCGCTGGTTCAGCCAGATCCCGGCCGAGATCACGCGCCACATCGAACTCGACATTCCCGGCGTGCCGGAGACGGGCGGCAGCGACCACATGTCGTTCATCTGCCGAGGCGCGGCGGGGTTCCGGCTCCAGTCGCACTACCCCGACTACCGGCAGTACACCTGGCACACCGACCTCGACACCTACGACAAGCTGGTGTTCGACGACCTGCGCAACAACGCGACCCTCGCCGCGATGCTGGCCTACCTCGCGTCGGAAGATCCGGAGCGCGTGGGCACCGACCAGCGCTCGCTCCCCGGCGGCCAGGCCTGGCCCCGCTGCCGCGTACCACCGCGCTCGTCGGGCGGCTGAGCGCAGGCGTCCGTCGACTCAGTTTCCGGCGAGGAAGCGGTACACGAACTCGGTCGTTGCGTCGAGATTTCTCGAGTGCGGGCCCATCGCCCGGCTCCACGGTCCGGTGAGGCCCGGCCAGGTGTGGCCACCGCCGTTGATGCGGTGGTGCACCACGGGAAATCCCGAGGCGCAGTCCGTGTACTCGAACGACGTCACGGTCGTGAAGTCGCCCACGCGATCGGGGGTCTCCTCTTCGGTCGGTGGGCCGGTGCAGCCCATCTCCCTCGCCCACATGCCGAAGCCCTGCGGGGCCGAGAGGAGCGGCGCCTCCAGGCCGTACCCCCCGTACCAGGCCATCGGGTCCTCGGTGCCGTGTACCATGACCACCGGCATCGGGCGGCCGGGCGCGCACTCGGTGTCCACGTCACGATAGACCAACGCTCCCACGGTGCCGATGCCTGCCGGAGGGTGATCGCTCGTGCAGGCATAAAGGTGGGCCAGCGACCCCCCCTGCGAGTATCCGACCACATAGACCCTCGAGGTATCCACCGGCAGATGCTCGGCAAGGTGCCCGACCAGCGTGTTGAGAAAGGTCACGTCGTCGGCCGCGAGACGTTCCGCCTCGGTGCAGACATCGCACCCGATCGACCAGCTCCGCTCGAGACCGTCGGGGTAGACGGCGATCATGCC
>CBFGQV010000357.1:0-3392 GCA_965651045.1 uncultured bacterium | reverse complement strand
GGGCATTTCGTGCTCGGCGAGGCGGATCTCCTTGCGGCCCCACTCGGCCAGCGTGAGATCGCGCACGCGGAAGGGCGGGCGGTCGGCGCCGGCGTCGGTGCGAGGGGGATTCGCGAGAACGGATGATTCCATGGTTCAGGACTCCGCTGAGTCGGAAGGGTAGAGGGCGGTGCGTAGAAAGAGCGATGGACCCCGAGCTTCGGGGTCGGGAGGCACGAGACGGTGCGGGCCGGGCGCGAGCCCGGCGGCGGTCATCCAGCGTTCGAGCTCGGGCTCGGCGAAACCCGCCCACTGGTGCCCCATTTCTTCGATGTACTCGGCGCGGTCGTGGCGGCGGAGATCCACCACCACGAGCCGGCCGCCGGGGCGCAGGGTTCGGGCCGCCTCGGCGAGCACGCGCGCCGGCTCGGGCACGAAGTGCAGTACCAGCGAAAGAACGGCCAGGTCCACCGAGTCGTCGTCGACGGGAAGCGCCGTGAGCTCCGCTTCGAAAAACTCCACGTTGCCGAACCCGCGCGCGCGCCGGCGGGCCGACTCGAGCATCGCGGGGTCGCGGTCGACGCCGATGGCGCGGGCCACGAAGGGAGCGGCCGCGACCGGAAGCCGGCCCGTGCCGGTGCCGAGGTCGAGCACCGTCCAGTCGGGCTCGGCCAGGCCGAACAGGAAGAGCCGGTCGGCGTCGGCGCCGTAGAGGTCGCTCCTGAGGTCGTCCCAGCGCTCGGCGCTGGCGGCCACGAACGCGCGCGCCCGGTCCTCGCGCACCGCGAGCACGGCGTCGGCCCGCTCGCGGTCTTCGGCCGCCTGGGGGTCGAGCGCCCACCCGGACGCGACCGGTGCCCAGAGCTCGCGCTGCGGCGAGGGAAGGGGATCGTGCGCCCGGTAGCGGCGCGTCGTGCCCTGGGCGCGCGCGCCCACCCAGCCGTCCGAACCCAGCACCGAGAGGTGCCGGCTCACCGTGGGCTGCGGCGCCTGCAAGATCTGGCACAGCTCGGTGACCGTGAACTCGTGCTCGGTCAGGAGCGCCAGCAGCCGCACGCGCGTCGCGTCGCCCAGCACCGAGAGCGCGCCGAAGAGCGAAGTATTCATGTATACGAATAAGAGAATTGATATGGGCGGCCGGGTCAAGTGGCGAACCTTTGCCCCCTCACGGGGTTCAGCAGAGGTCCCGGACCCCCCGAAACCGAACCACGATCGCCGAATTCGATGCGACTCTACGCTGTAAACAAGGACGTCAGCACCGTCGACCTGGGGCCGGTGGAGATTCTCTTCTACCACGGTCGCCCGGTGGCCTTCAAGCACTACCCGGCCAAGGTGCTCTACGTCATCACTGAGAAGGTCACCAAGGATGTGCCGTTCCGGAGCAGCTTCCGCTCCGGGTGGACGCACGCGGTCGAGATCACCGGCGGCCAGGCGCCCCTCGAAGAGAAGATTCTCGAGGCCATTCAGGCGATGCCCGCACCGGCATGATACGAGGCGGGCTCGGGGCGGCACGCGCGCGCCCCTGACCCGCGGAGCTTGCACGGACCGGCCGACAAGGGCATTCTTGCCCGTCCTCCGCCCGCTCGGGCGGCCACGAAAGCTCCCACCCAGCCTGAAGGAACGGCCGCATGGACTTCCTCCAGAACGTCGTCGATTTCCTCAACACCTACGTCGTGGAGATCGGGATTCCCGTCGGGGACGAGAACATACCGTTCATGGTTCTCCTCCTCATCGGCACGGGCATCCTGCTCACGGTCCGTACCGGCTTCATTCAGATTCGCAGGCTGGGACACGGCTTCGCGGTCGCGACCGGTCGGTACGACGACCCCGATGAGCCGGGCGACGTCTCGCACTTCCAGGCGCTCACCACGGCGCTCTCGGCGACGGTCGGCATCGGCAACATCGCCGGCGTCGCGATCGCCATTCACTGGGGCGGGCCGGGCGCGCTCTTCTGGATGTGGGTGACGGCGGTCGTGGGCATGGCGACGAAGTATTCGGAGGTCACGCTCGCGCAGAAGTACCGTGACGTCGCCGAGGACCACGACCCTGCGAAGTGGGAGGGCTCGGTCTCGGGTGGGCCCATGTACTATATCGAGCGCGGGCTCGGGAAGTCGTGGAAGCCGGTCGCCGTGTTCTTCGCGGTGCTGCTGGGCTTCACCGCGTTCCTCACGGGCAACGCGGTCCAGGCCAACACCGTGGCCGACACCATGCAGACGACCTTCGGCATCGCGCCCTGGCTCACCGGACTGATCACGGCGAGCGTCGTGGCGGCGGTGATCGTCGGGGGCATCAGCCGGATCGGGCGCGTGACCTCGATCCTGGCTCCCGCGATGGCCGCGATCTACGTGGCCGGCGCGCTCTTCATCATTCTGGTCAACGCCGACCAGATCATTCCGACCTTCATGCTGATCTTCCGCGAGGCGTTCAACCCCTCGGCCGGTATCGCGGGTGCGGGGGTGGGCGCGTTCCTGGTGACGCTCATGTGGGGCGTGCGCCGGGGACTCTTCTCGAACGAGGCCGGCCAGGGGTCGGCGCCGATCGCGCACGCCGCGGCCAAGACCGACGAGCCGGTCTCGGAGGGCGTGGTGGCGCTGCTCGAGCCCTTCATCGACACGATCGTCATCTGCACCATGACGGCGATGGTGATCATCATGACGGGCGTCTGGGACGACCGTCATCCGACGCCGCTGCAGCTCACCGGCGGCGACCTCTCGTGGGTCCAGTACTCGGACGACGGGCACTACCGCGGCGCCGTGGCTCCGGCGGAGCTGCGCATCGATGCAGGGCGGCAGGACATCACGGCGGCGGGCACGCCGCTCCTGGCCTGGCACGAGGTGGCCGTCGAGGAGTTCTACGTCGACGCCGCGCAGACCACACCCTTCGTCGGCACGATCTTCCCCGCCCGGGGCGTTGCGGTGGCCGACGACGGCACCGAGTACACCGTCCTGCACGGGCCGGCGGTCGAGAGCGGTGCGCCGCTCACCATGCTCGGGTTCCAGTCGGGTCTGCCGGGCACCTGGGGCCAGTACATCGTGCTCATCTCGGTGCTGCTCTTCGCCGTGTCGACCGCCATCGCGTGGAGCTACTACGGCGACCGCTGCGCCAACTACCTGTTCGGCGCGCAGGCGATTCTGCCCTACAAGATGATCTTCGTCGTCATGCACTTCGTGGGCGCCGTCGTGCCGCTCGCGGTGATCTGGTCGCTCGGCGACGTGGCGCTCGCGATCGTCATCGTGCCGAACCTGATCGCGCTCGTCGCGCTCTCCGGACAGGTGAAGGAGATGACGCAGAGCTACTTCGAGCGGAAGCCCTGGCTCGAGAACGCCGAGGTGCACAAGCGCGTCGTGGCCGAGAAGAAGCAGCGTCGCGGCGGCTGACCTGCCGCCGGCCGCCCCGGCGCGACGACGCCGGGC
>CBFGQV010000356.1:0-3408 GCA_965651045.1 uncultured bacterium | reverse complement strand
AGGTAGAGGAAACGCTGCTCGGGGTCGCGGCTGAACGCGATGTCCCAGACCGAGCGCCGGCGCCCGACCGTGAACGCCGGACGCGATCAGCGCGGGCGGTACCGCCGCACCGTGGTCGGCCCGACCTCGGCGCCGTAGAGGTTGCCCTCGGCGTCGATCGCCACGCCCTCGGCGCCGCTGGTGCCCGAGTTGTCCGGGTCGGGCTCCGGATCGGGCACGAATGCCGTGAGTTCGCCGGTCCGGGCGTCGCCGATGTAAATGCCGCGTCGGAAGCCGGGATTGCGGCGCGTGTTCGACTCGGAATCGGTCGCGTAGAGCACGTCGTTCTCGTCGATGAACAACCCGCTCGGCCGACCGAAGTGCGTCCAGGTCGCGAGGTGGTTGCCCTCCTGGTCGAAGATCTGGATGCGGCTGTTGCCGCGGTCGCCCACGAAGAGCCGACCCTCGGAGTCCATCGCGAGCGCGTGCGGATCGCGGAACTGGCCGTCGGCTTCGCCCGTCTCGCCCCACTGCATCAGAAACGTGCCGTCCGCGGCGAACTTCACGACGCGGTTGTTGCCGTCGGCGTCGTGCCCGTCGGCCACGAAGATGCTGCCGTCGGGGGCCACGAAGACGTCCGACGGCTTGGTGAAGGTGCGCTCGTCCGAGCCCGCGACGCCTCGCTCTCCGAGCGTCATGAGGAGTTCGCCCTCGGGGCTGAACTTGTAGATGACGTGCCCCCATCCGTCGGGCACGGGTGCGTAGCCGACCGCGTCGGTGACCCAGACATTCCCTTCGCCGTCGACGTGCATACCGTGGGGCCAGGCGAACATGCCGGCGCCGAAGCTCCGCACGAGCGCTCCCTCGAGGTCGAAGAGGAGCACCGGATCGGCGTCACTCTCGACGCACAGGTTGGCGCCGCAGCGCTCGGCCACCCAGATGCTCCGTCCGTCGTTGGCCGGGTAGATCGCGCTCACGGCGCCATAGGTGCGGCCGTCCGGAAGCTGGCCCCAGGCCGAGTCCTGGACCTCGAACGGGTTGGGCAGCGCGGCGTCGGGTTGAACCGCGCCGGAGGCCTGGGCGGACGCCGCTTCCGGCACGCCGTCGGCCGCCGCGTCGCCCGAGGCTTCGGGGGATTCGCCGGCGGGCCCGCAGGCGAGCTGGGCTCCGCCGAGGGCGGCGAGAACGAGCGTGCGCAAGCGACCGCCGCGGGGCGGGCGTCCGGAGGGAAGCGCGAAGGGCATGGCGACCTCGAGGGTGGGGGCGGTGACGGAGCGTCCGCCGCCCATGGTCGGGAACCAGACCGCGCCAGGCAAGCCCGGCGGGCCGCGTTCAGCCCGCGACGGCCAGCCTCTCGAGCAACGCCGCGACCTGGCGCTCTGTGACCCAGAAGCTGCCGAGGGCGTCGCCGCGGTCGGGCCCGTGCCAGTCCGAACCCCCGCTCACCAGCAGCCCCGCGGCCGCCGCGCGGTCGAGCAGGCGCCGTGTCTGGCGGGGCGTGTGCCCCGGCCGATAGGCCTCGAGCCCCTCGAGTCCGGCCTCGATGAGCTCCGGCAACAACAGGTCGAGCTGATCGCTCGCCGGGTGGGCCCAGACCGGCACCCCACCCGCGTCGCGTATCACCTCGATCACGTCGGCGGGAGCGTGGAGCGCGGTCGGCACGAACCCCGGCTGCCGGTCGCCGATCCAGCGGTCGAACGCGTCGGGCAGATCGACCGCGTGCCCCGCCTCGACCAGCGCCTGGGCGAGGTGCGGGCGCCCCACGACCCCCTCGCCGCCCGCGATCTCGAACACCCGTTCGAGCCGTACCGGCAGGCCGAGGTCGGCGAGACGCTCGACCATCTCGGCCATGCGGGCGCGACGCCGCCCGGAGGTGCGCTGCTCGTAAGCGACGAGCGCCGGGAAAGCCAAGTCGATGCCGTAGCCGAGCACGTGCACGTCGCGCCCCTCCTGCGTGCTGCTCAACTCGCAGCCGACGACGAGCGTGGCGCCGACCTCGCGCGCGGCCTCACGCGCTTCGGCCACCCCCGCCGTGGTGTCGTGATCGGTGATGGCGAGCGCGTCGAGCCCGGCCCGCGCCGCCTCGCGCACGACGTCGGCCGGAGACCAGGCGCCGTCGGAGGCCCGCGTGTGGAGGTGGAGGTCCAGCCGCATCCGGAATCCCGGTCGTCAGACCAGGGGATTTCCGGCCAGCGCGGAGCTCTCCGTGATGTCTTCGGGGTGCAGGCGAGCCGACGCCGGAATCTCGATGGGCGGCTCCTTGCCCGCGTACTCGGTCAGCACCGTGACCTGGTCGTCGACGACCTTGATCACGCCGCCGGCCACGTGGAAGCGGTGGCTGCCTCCGCCCGGCAGGTCGACGTCGAGCACGCCCACGCCGAGGAGCGCCATGAGGGGCGCGTGGCCGGGCAGGACGCCGACCTGGCCGTCCCAGGCCGGCGCCACGAGGCTCGCGGCCTCGCCCTCGAAGACCACCGTCTCGGGCGAGACCACCCGGACGTGCATGGCCGCCACGTCAGCCCTCCTTCTGCATGCGCTCGGCCTCGGCGATGACCTCGTCGATGCCGCCCTTCATGTAGAACGCCTGCTCGGGCAGATGGTCGAACTCACCCTTGGCCACGCGGTCGAAGGACTCGATGGTGTCTTCGAGCTTGACGTACTTGCCCTTGAGCCCGGTGAACTGCTCGGCCACGAAGAACGGCTGCGAGAGGAAGCGCTCGAGGCGCCGCGCGCGGCCCACGATCACCTTGTCCTCTTCGGTCAGCTCGTCCATGCCCAGAATCGCGATGATGTCCTGCAGGTCCTTGTACCGCTGCAAGATGCGCTGGACCTCGACCGCGACCGCGTAGTGCCGGTCGCCGATGAACTGCGGGTCCAGAATGCGCGAGGTCGAGTCGAGCGGGTCGACCGCCGGGTAGATGCCCTTCTCCGAGATCGCGCGCGAGAGCACCGTGGTCGCGTCGAGGTGCGTGAACGCCGTCGCGGGCGCCGGGTCGGTCAGGTCGTCGGCCGGCACGTAGATGGCCTGGACCGAAGTGATCGAGCCTTCGCGCGTCGAGGTGATGCGCTCCTGCAGGTCGCCCATCTCGGTGCCGAGCGTCGGCTGATAGCCCACCGCCGACGGCATGCGGCCCAGGAGCGCCGACACCTCGGAGCCCGCCTGCGTGAAGCGGAAGATGTTGTCGATGAAGAGAAGCACGTCCTGCTTCTCGACGTCGCGGAAGTACTCGGCGATGGTCAGGCCCGAGAGGCCGACCCGCATGCGGGCACCCGGGGGCTCGTTCATCTGGCCGTAGACGAGCGACGTCGAGTCGAGAACGCCCGACTCCTTCATCTCGAGCCAGAGGTCGTTGCCCTCACGCGTGCGCTCACCTACGCCGCAGAACACGGAGCGACCGCCGTGCTCCATGGCGATGTTGTTGATGAGCT
>CBFGQV010000355.1:0-3420 GCA_965651045.1 uncultured bacterium | reverse complement strand
CTGCCCGTCACTCCGCGAGTCGCGCCAGAAACCCCGGATCCAGCTCGCCGTCGCACACGGCGCGCACGGGCCCGCGGAGCGTGACCTCGAGCTCGGCGGTCACGGCGACGGTGAGCGATCCCCCCTCCATTTCGACGCGCTTCTCGCCGGGCGGCGTGCGCCCCGTCGCCACGGCGGATACGGCGACCGCGCAGGCGCTGGTGCCGGAGGCTGAGGTGTGGCCGGCGCCGCGCTCCCAGACGAGCGCCTCGAGCCGCGCCGGGCCGAGCACGCGGGCGAGCTGCACGTTCACGCCGTTCGCGAACGCGCCGTCGGTCGACACGCGGGGGCCGAGGCGATCGAGCGCGGCCCGGGTGAGCGCGGAGAACTCGAACGGGTCGCCCCAGATGACGCAGTGGGGATTGCCGACCGACACCGCGACCGCGGCGAGCGGCCCCAGCCCGGGCAGCCGCAAGATACCCTCGGCGTCGAGCCGCGCCGTGTCGAGCGAGACGGCGTCGGCGCCGGTCCGGGCCCGGCCCATGGCGACGCTCACGTCGTACTCGCCGCGGTCGACGCCGTGGACCTGCATGCCGATTCGGTCCCCGCCGACCTCCACCTTGAACGCGTCGCCGCCCACCAGCCCCTCGCGGTGCAGGTACGACGCCAGCACGCGAAGCCCGTTGCCGCTCCGCTCGAACTCCGACCCGTCGGGGTTGAACATGCGGAGCCGGAAGGGCTCCGTGCGGCCGAGCAGCACCACGACGCCGTCCGAGCCGGCGCCCTCGTGGCGGTGGCACACGGCGCGGCTCCCGGCCTCGTCGGCAAGCCAGTCGTCGCCGGCCTCGACCACCAGGTAGTCGTTGCCGAGGCCGTGCGCCTTGTAGTAGCGGCGGCCCGCGCGGGGGCGGGCGGGCTCGAGGGTGCGGGGTTCTTGCATGCGCTGGGGGCTCCGGCCGGCAGTGGAGGAAGGAAGGCTGATCCTACGGAAGGGGGCTCCGAGGGGCCAGCCGATCATGGACGGCGCACGCGCGACCTGTTAGGATCGTTGCACAATCCGAACGGGGCGAGTTGCGGCGTATTGCGGCCCGCCCGGAGCGACGCCGACGGTGGCGCCCCGGGCAAACGAGCTAAAAAGCCATGCCCCCGGCGCGTCGTCCCTGCCCGGGGCTTTTCTATTCGGAGGTAGTGTGAACCACGCGTTGCTCGACGCGCTGCACCGGCGGGTGCTGGTGCTGGACGGCGCCATGGGCACGATGATCCAGCAGGCGGGCCTCGGTGAGGCCGACTACAGGGGCGAGCGCTTCCGCGACCACGCGGTGAATCTCGACGGCGCCCACGACCTGCTGACCCTCACGCGCCCGGACCTCATTCGAGGCATTCACGAGGCGTATCTCGAAGCGGGCGCCGACCTGATCGAGACCAACACCTTCAACGCGCAGGCGATTTCGCTCGCCGACTACGGCCTCGAGTCGCTCGCCCGCGAGCTCAACCGTGAAGCGGCCGCGCTCGCGCGCGCGGCGGCCGATCGCTTCGCCGAGCGTACCCCCGACCGACCCCGCTGGGTGATCGGCGTGCTGGGCCCGACCAACCGCACGGCCTCGCTCTCTCCAGACGTCGAAGATCCGGGCTTCCGCGCCATCACCTTCGACGAACTGGCCGCCGCCTACCGCGAGCAGGCGCTCGGGCTGCTCGAGGGCGGCGCGGACCTGCTGATGGTGGAGACCGTTTTCGACACCCTGAACGCCAAGGCCGCGCTGTACGCGATCAGCGGCGTGCTGGCGGAGCGCGCCGGAACGCAGGAGCCCCAGGCACCGCAGAGTCCGCAGAGGCCGCAGGGGCCGCAGGGACCGCCGGTGGCGCAGGTGCCGGTGCTGGTGTCGGGCACCATCACCGACCGGAGCGGACGAACGCTCACCGGCCAGACCCCCGAGGCGTTCTGGAACTCGGTCCGCCACGGCGTCGCAGCGACGTTCGAGGGCGTGGACTCGCCGTCGGTCGGCCTCTTCGGCGTCGGCCTCAACTGCGCGCTCGGCCCCGACCAGCTTCGCCCGTACCTGGAAGAGCTCTCGGGCGTCGCCGAGTGCTTCGTCAGTTGTCATCCCAACGCGGGACTACCGAACGCCTTTGGCGGCTATGACGAGACGCCCGCGGCGATGGCGGCAGCGGCCCGCGACTTCGCCGAGGCGGGCTTCGTCAACGTGGTGGGCGGGTGCTGCGGCACGACCCCCGAACACATCGCCGCCATCGCGGCGGCGGTCGAAGGGCTGCCGCCCCGTCGGGTGCCGCGGCTCGCCCGGCGCACCCGCCTCTCGGGGCTCGAGCCGCTCACGATCGGCCCCGACTCGCTCTTCGTGAACGTGGGCGAGCGCACCAACGTGACGGGCTCGCGCCGCTTCCGCCGACTCATCGCCGACGAGGCGTACGACGAGGCGGTCGAGGTCGCACGCGAGCAGGTCGAGAACGGCGCCCAGATGCTCGACGTCAACATGGACGAGGGGCTGCTCGACTCGGTCGCGGCCATGCGGCGCTTCCTGAACCTGCTCGCCGCCGAGCCCGACATCGCACGGGTGCCGATCATGGTCGACTCGTCGCGCCCCGAGGTGCTCGAGGCCGGGCTCCGGTGCGTGCAGGGCAAGGGCGTGGTGAACTCGCTCTCGCTGAAAGACGGCGAGGCGGCGTTCCTCGAGCACGCCCGCGAGGTTCGCAGGCTCGGCGCCGCCGCGGTGTTGATGGCGTTCGACGAGCAGGGGCAGGCCGACACGGTCGAGCGCCGCGTCGAGGTCCTCGCCCGCGCCTGGACGCTCCTCACCGAGCGGGTGGGCTTTCCCGCCGAGGACCTGATCCTGGACCCGAACGTGTACGCGGTCGCGACGGGAATCCCCGAGCACGACCGCTACGCGATCGACTTCCTCGAGACCGTGCGCGCGCTCGGCGTGCGCTGCCCCGGCTCGCTGGTGAGCGGCGGCGTGAGCAACCTGAGCTTCTCCTTTCGGGGTAGCCCGGTGGTGCGCGAGGCCATGCACGCGGCGTTCCTCTACCACGCGATCGACGCCGGGCTCGACATGGGCATCGTGAACGCCGGCGCGCTCCCGGTCTACGACGAGATCCCCCCCGACCTGCTCGAGGCGGTCGAAGACGTGCTCTTCTGCCGGCGTCCGGACGCGACGCAGCGGCTCACCCAACTGGCCGAGCGCCTCGCGGCGGAGGGCGGCGGCGACAGCGGTGGGGGCGGGGGCGCGGCAGCGGGTCGCGGCGGCGCGCGCGAAGGGGCGTGGCGCGAGCTGCCGGTCGGCGAGCGGCTCACGCACGCGCTGGTCAAGGGCATCGACGACCACGTGGCCGAAGACGTCGAAGAGGCGCGGCTCGCGGCGGATCGCGCGCTCGACGTGATCGAGGGGCCGCTCATGGACGGCATGAACGTCGTCGGCGACCTCTTCG
>CBFGQV010000354.1:0-3441 GCA_965651045.1 uncultured bacterium | reverse complement strand
ATCACCGCACGAAGGGCGAGCACGTCGCGCAGCAGCCCCGGCAGGCGCGCCAGCGGCAGCATGTTCGTGCTGTCGGACGGCGCGCGGGACGGCTCGGGGTGGGTCTCCAGGAAGAGGCCGTCGCACCCGGCCGCGACGGCGGCCCGCACGAGCGTGGGAATGTGCTCGGGGTCGCCGCCGCTCGCGCCGTCGGCCCGGCCCGGGCGCTGGACCGAGTGCGTGCCGTCGAAGATCGCCGGCACGCCCGCCGCGCGCCGAAGCCGCGAGAACGAGCGCATGTCGACCACGAGGTCGCCGTAGCCGAACATCGTCCCGCGCTCGGTCACGGTGACCCGGGACGCGCCGGCTCCCCGGGCCTTGTCGACAGCGGCGGCCATCTCTTCGGGGGCCATCCACTGGCCCTTCTTGATGTTCACCGCGCGCCCGGTCGCGCCCGCCGCGACCACCAGATCCGTCTGCCGGCACAGGAAGGCGGGAATCTGCAGCACGTCGACGACCTCGGCCGCGCGGGCGCATTGGGCGGGCTCGTGCACGTCGGTGAGGAGCGGCAGCCCGGTTTCGGCGGCAACGCGCCCCAACCGGCCCAGCCCCTCGTCGAGTCCGGGGCCACGCGGCGCGCCGGGCTTCGAGCGGTTCGCCTTGTCGAACGAGGCCTTGAAGACGATCGGCAGGTCGAGCGCCTGCGAGAGCCGCCCGAGTTCGCGCGCGACCTCGAGGTTGAGCCCGTCGTCTTCGAGCACGCACGGCCCCGCGATCAGGGTGAACCGGTCGAACGACACGTCGGCCATCAGCCCGCCGCCGATCCCGCGGTGCTCGATTCGGCCGCGCTCTCGGCGCGATTGCGCGCCGCAGCCGCCGCGATGAACGACGCGAAGAGCGGCGCGGGGCGCATGGGCCGGCTCTTGAGCTCGGGGTGGAACTGGCACGCCACGAACCAGGGGTGTTCGGAGAGTTCGATCATTTCGACCAGCCCCTCGTCGGGCGACGTGCCCGAGATGACCAGCCCGTGCTCTTCGAGCGTGGGCCGGTACTCGTTGTTGACCTCGAACCTGTGACGGTGCCGCTCGCTGATCTGGGTCGCGCCGTAGATCTCGGCGGCTCTCGAGCCCTCCTTGAGCACGGCGGGGTAGGCACCGAGGCGCATCGTGCCCCCCTTCGTGGTCACCTGCAGCTGCGAGTCCATGAGGCAGATCACGGGGTTCCGCGCGGCCTCGCTGAACTCGTAGGAGTGCGAGTCCTCGAGCCCGCAGACGTTGCGCGCGAACTCGATCACCGCGCATTGGAGCCCGAGGCAAATGCCGAAGAACGGCAGACCGTCCTCGCGCGCGAAGCGAATCGCTTCGAGCATGCCTTCGACGCCGCGTGGACCGAACCCCCCGGGAATCAACAGGCCGTCGTAGCGCCGGAGCCGCTCGCTCATTTCGCCGCCCTCGAACTTCTCCGACGAGAGCCAGTCGATGTCGACCTTCACGTCGTTGGCGATGCCACCGTGGATCAGCGCTTCCTGCACCGACTTGTAGGCGTCCACCAGCTCTGTGTACTTGCCCACGACGGCGATGCGCACCCGGCCGCTACTCGGCGTCTTGATGCGGTTGACCATGGTGCGCCACGGGCCCAGGTCGGGCTCCGGCAGCTCCAGGTGCAAGGCGCGCACCACCACGTCGTCGAGGCGCTGCCGCCGGAACTCGATCGGCACCTCGTAGATGCTCTCGACGTCGCGCGCCTCGATGACGCCGTCGAGCGGCACGTTTGTGAAGAGCGCGATTTTGCGGCGAATATCTTCGTCGAGCGGCTGCTCGGCGCGGCAGATCACGATGTCCGGCTGGATACCGATCTGCATCAGCTCGCGTACCGAGTGCTGCGTCGGCTTGGTCTTGAGTTCGCCGGCGGCGGCGATGTAGGGCACCAGGGTGAGGTGCATGAAGATCACGTTCTCGCGCCCGGCTTCCTGCCGGAACTGCCGGATCGCCTCGAGGAACGGCAGGCTCTCGATGTCGCCCACGGTCCCGCCGATCTCGGTGATGACGACGTCGTTGTCGGCCGAGAGCCGCCTGATCGCCGACTTGATCTCGTCGGTGATGTGGGGGATGACCTGCACGGTCGAGCCCAGGTAGTCGCCGCGGCGTTCCTTCGCGATGACGTTCTGGTAGATGCGTCCGGTCGTGATGTTGTTCGCCTGCGAGAGCGACTCGTCGATGAAGCGCTCGTAGTGGCCGAGGTCCAGGTCCGTCTCCGCCCCGTCGTCCGTGACGAAGACCTCGCCGTGCTGGAAGGGCGAGAGCGTGCCCGGATCGACGTTGATGTAGGGGTCGAACTTCTGCAGCGTGACCCGGAGCCCACGCTCCTTGAGCAACCGCCCGAGCGACGCCGCCGCGATGCCCTTGCCGAGCGACGAGACCACGCCGCCGGTGACGAAGATGTACTTGGTGTTCCTCGCGTCGCGCTCGGTCATGAATGCCCTGTCTTTCCTGTCGTGGCGTGTGTCGGTTCGGCGAGCCCCCGCGGCTCTCCGATGAGTCCCAGCTCCATCAGCCGACCCTCCATGCGCAGTGCGTCGGCGGGCGTATCGACGCCCCCTTCGGCGGCCGTCACGACGGCCACCCCGATGTCGATGCCGTTCTCCAGCGCGCGCAGCTGTTCCAGCATCTCGACGCGCTCGAGCGGCGACGGCTCGAGGCCGACCCAGCGCCGGAGGGCCTCGGGTCGGTACGCGTAGAGCCCGATATGGCGCAGGAACGGCTCGCCCGCGAGCGCATCGGCGTCGGGCTTGCCGGCCCGCGCGTACGGCACCGCGGCGCGCGAGAAGTACAGCGCGCGCCCGGTCCGCGCGCGGACCACCTTCACCACGCTGGAGTCGCGCCGCGCTTCTTCGGTCCGGAGCGGCGCGGCGCAGGTGCCGACCGGCCAGCCTTCGCCGAGCACCAGCCGGACCGCCGCGTCGACGTGCGCCTCGTCGAGCAGGGGCTCGTCGCCCTGCACGTTGACGATTACGTCGTAACCCTCGTGCGCGTCCTGCTCGACGACCTCGGCGATGCGGTCCGTGCCCGACGGGTGTGCCGGGTCGGTCATCGCGACCGGCGCACCGATCTCGGCGCAGAGCGCCGCGACACGCTCGTCGTCGGTCGCCACGATCACCCGATCGAAGACCGTCATCGGCGCCACGCGACGCCACACCCACTCCAGTAGCGGCCGTCCGTGCAGCGGGTACAGGGGCTTGTCGGGTAAGCGGGTTGACGCGAGCCGCGCGGGAATCACACCCAGGACGCGGCGCGGCGTGAGGGCCCCGGGGGGGCCGTCGGACGGGGGCGCGCTAGCAAAATTCACGCCACGGAAGGTATCCCCGTTCACGGGGGTCCGGCAAGGCGCAGTCGCGCAGGGGTCGGGCGGGACTTGCCCGGAGGCGCTTCGAGACGGAAGCTACCGGCGCGCGCCGCAGCCTTC
>CBFGQV010000353.1:0-3443 GCA_965651045.1 uncultured bacterium | reverse complement strand
CACAGCCCGCCCACCGCGACCCGCCCGCCCAACCGGGCAGGCCGCCAACGCCACCAACCGGGCAGGCCGCCAACGCCGCCCGACCGGGCGGGCTGCGTGGCCCCTACCGGCCGAAGTACTCCGGCTCGTTGCCGGGCCGCCACTTGATGTTGCAGCCGACGGAGGGCATCTGGTCGTCGGCCGGCCGGTCGCCGGCCAGCACCGCGTCGGCGGCGGCGCGCAGGTCGGCGCCGGTCACGGGCTCGTCGTTGCCGGGGCGGCTGGCGTCGAACTGGCCGCGGTAGACGAGCCGGCGGTCGGCGTCGAAGAGGAAGAAGTCGGGCGTGCACGCGGCGCGGTAGGCGCGCGCGACGTCCTGCGACTCGTCGTAGAGGTAGGGAAAGTCGTACCCGAGCCGGTGCGCCTCTTCGGCCATGCGCTCGGGGCTGTCGTCCGGATACGCGTCGACGTCGTTGGCGTTGATACCCACGACGGCCAGGCCCCGATCCTGGTACTCGCGCGCGAACGCCGCGAGGCCGGCCGCGATGTGCTTCACGTACGGGCAGTGGTTGGACAGGAAGACGACGAGCAGGCCGGGCGCGCCGTCGAAGTCGTCGATCGAGACGACGTCGCCGGTGCGAGGCTCGGGCAGCGCGAAGGCCGGGGCGGTGCGCCCCAGCTCGGTCATGGTAGACGGGGTGCGGACCATGGTCGGTTCGTAGGTTGTCGGGCGTGGTTGGGTCGCGGACCTTCTTCGACCCCGCACCGGCGGCGGGGTGCCGACGACCGGGCCACCTCGGGCGCGCCCCGGATGGCCCCGGACACGACGAAGGGGCCACCGGAAACCTCCCGGTGACCCCTTCCTCTTCCTGCCTGCTGTCCGGACCTGGCGCGAACGCCACTACCCGGCGCGAACAGCTCTTACCGTGTTCGGCTTAGAGGCCGAAGCGGCGATCGCTTGCCCGTGCCAGGTCGGACAGTCTACTCGGATGAGACAAGGGATCACCTCCTTTCTGCGGGGAAACATCGGGCCGACGGGGCCGCCGCAGCGGCCCACGACGGAAGGTACACGCCGACACCCGCCTTGTTCAACCCGCGGCACCCGCGACCCGGCCGCTCGCACCCGCGGCCGACCGCTCACACCTGCCGCCAGGCTCGCCGCAGCAACAGCCCGCAGCAGACGACCGCCACGGCGATCCACAGGGCTCCCCACGCGACCGTCGGAATGCCCGTCATCTCGGCGAGCATGGCCGCGTCGGAGCGCAGGTGCGGCCGGTCGAGAATGTCGCTCTTGATGTCGAGCACGGCATAGAGGCACGACGTGAATCCCAACGCCATCAAGATGCGCGTGCTCCAGATCGCCGTGGCGCGGCGCCCCGTCCAGACGAGCGCGGCGCCGAACCCGAGCCCGAAGGCGAAGCCGAACGCGTTGCGAATGTAGAGCGCGGTCAGCGCGAGCACGGCGCCCCCGACGAGCGAGAGCAGGGTGCCCGACTTCACGCGGCGCGCCTGCGCACCGATCACGAGCGCGGCCCCGAGCGCGAGGCTCCCGAGGTAGCCCGCCGAGAGTGTCACGAAAGGCACGCCTCCTCGCCCCCAGGTCGCGCCGCCCTGCGCCGGATCCAGCGTGATGTGGTCCACCGCGCCGCCGGTTGCGAGCAGCGCGAGCGCGTGGCTCACCTCGTGGAGCAGCACGACGAAGATCTTCAGCGGATACACCACGGGCGTGTACCAGAGGTACCAGAGCGCCACGAAATAGACGCCGAAGCCGAGCAGGAACTGGAGCCGTCGTTTGGTGCCGGGTTTCATGTGGGGATCTACGAGTCGCCGGAGGGCACGGTTTCGGCCGGGTACGCCCGGCGAAGCGCGGGGCCGAGCGCGCGTTGCAGTTCGTCGCGCGCCACGGTCGCGTTCTGGCGGGTCGCCGAGAGAGCCGTGAGCGCCGCCTCGCGGAGCTCGTCGTCACTCATGCCCCGCCGGAAGCCGAGAAGGCCGGCCCAGGCCATGGCGCGGTCCTCGAGCGCGCGGGCTTCGGCGACGCGCCACCCGTCGCCGACCGCGAGGCCGTCCGGCGCGGTCCAGCCCGCCGGCGGCTCACCGTCGATCGGCGTGATCATCTGCGCGACCTCGAGGGCGACCTCGTCGCGGACCTCGGCGAAGGGTACGACCTGGCGGTCCTCGAGGCGGAGCACGTGAAAGCCGTACTGGGTCTCGACGACGCCGCTGATCTCGCCCGGGTCGAGCGCGAGCGCGGCGTTCCAGAACTCCGGGACCCACGCGCCTTCGCGGCCCGGGGTGAGGAGTCCCGCGCGACTCTCGGCACCGGGCTCTTCGGACACCTCGGCGGCCACGGTGGCTAGGTCCTCGCCCGCACGAATGCGCTCGAGCGCACGCTCCGCCTTCTGGCGCGCTGCCTCGCGCGTGGCGTCGGACTCGTAGCGCGCCGAGAAGATCAGCAGGTGGCGGACGGTGAGCTCGTAGTCGGGGTCGGTGCGGTAGCGCGCTTCGAGCACCTCGTCGCCGGCGCCCGCCTCGTCCAGCACGCGACGCGCTTCGGCGAGGCGCCAGAGGCGCGCACGCACGCGCTCGGCGAGCAGGGGGGCGTGCACGGCGTCGAGGGTGGAGTCGGCGACGGCGCGCCCGAAGGCGGCGAGGTCGGCGAGCACGGCCCGGCGGTCGGCCGAAAGGCCGAGGAGCTCGTCGTCACTGAAGCCGAGCCCGGCGACCCGGAGCGCGGGTTCCGGCTCGCCCCCGCACGAGGCTGCGAAGGCGGCGAGCACGAGCGCGAGGGCGGGCGCGAAGGCACGCCGGGGTGCGGGCGCGAAGGCGGAAACCAGGGTGCGGCGTGCGGTACGAAGGGGCATGTCCAACAGTAGGCGGGGGCCCCCGCCGCGCCAACCCGTGCCCGCGCGCGCCGACCCCGGGGCGTGGATCCTTCCGGGGGCGGACGCTGTAGGACGCTCGTCACCCCCTCTCCGGTGCGGCCGCGCGGTCGCGCTGCATGATCTTCTCCGTAGTACCCGAGAATCCCCATGCCCGACCGCAGCACCCGCCGTGCTACCACGGCTGGCGTCGTCGTGAGCGTCCTGGCGCTCGTGACGATCGCCCTCGTTCCCGCGACCGTGCCCGCCGCTTCGCGCGCCGACGCCGACGTCGATACCGACGCCGATACCGAAGCCGCGGGCACTTCGTCCGTCGACGCCGCATCATTCGCGGCGCCGGCCACGTCGGCCGTGGTGGCTGTCGCGCTCCACGATCCGACGCTCGAGCCCCGACGCGGCACGCCCCGCGCCGCCGACCCGCACCGAGGGGCTCCGGCCCCGGTGCTCCTGCTCGTCGATGGCGAGCCGGTGCCCTGGAGCGTCGGCGCCGTCTCGGCGCTGCCGGACTCCGAGCTGGACGTGGCGCTCGACGGCGCCCCGGAGGGCACCTGGACGCTCCGCCACGCGGCGGGCGAGGTGCTC
>CBFGQV010000352.1:0-3449 GCA_965651045.1 uncultured bacterium | reverse complement strand
GACCATGACCGACGTCGCGAAGAAGGCCAGGTCCCAGTCGCTCGACGCTCTCGGGTCCGATACGGTGCGCTCGTTCGCCGGAGTGCCCAGTTCGAGAAACGCCCAGTCGGCCTTGGCGTCGAGCACGATCTCGCCGCTCGTCGGTTCTTCGTCGGTGGGCGTTGTGCCGCCGTCTTCCGTGCACGCGGCAAGGGGCATCAGGAGAGCGAGCGCGACGAGGCGTCGCGCGGACGGAGCGAGGGGTCCGGAGAGGGGGGGCATCGCAGGCCTCGACAGGCTTATCTGGAACGATTATGAATAAGAGATTGAGACTCATTCTCAATCATGAGACTCAGTATCGTTCCCGCTCTCCCTCCCGTCAAGTCGGGCGAGTTCGGGCCCCTGCTCAGCGACGCGTGCGCCGCGCCTCGGCCTCGCTCTCGAGCACCCGCAGCGCCGAGCTGCCGAAGAGGCGCTTCACGTCCTCCCACCACGACCGGCGCCGCACCAGCACGAGCTCGAGCGCCGGAGGCGCGTCGTCCACGCCCGAGAGCCAGACGAAATGGACATCCCCCAGCTCGTCGGGTCGCGTGATCGACCACGCCCTGCCCTTCCACGAGAAGTCCACCTCCGTCACCGACTCGAACTCCTCGCCCGCGAACTCGCGCTCGACGAACACGTGGTCCTCGACCGCGTAGGTCCCCGGTGCGATGCGCTCGCCCCGCTGCCAGTACCAGGGATCGAAGTCGAGTCCGTCGCGCCGCTTGAAGTCCTCGTCCATCGCGTAGTCGACGTCTCCGAGCTGGTCCTGCCCGGCGAGCGACTCGAGGTGGTGCTTGATCTCGTGCTCGACCGTCTCGTGGATCTCGGCCTCCCAATCGAAGTCCGGATCCTTGCGGGCGAGCGCCGCGAACGAGCCGTAGTAGAGAATGACGACCGAGCGCATGGTGTCCGGACCCACCCACTCGGACGGGTAGGCCTCGGTGTCGCACATGCCGAGGGTGTAGATCTCCGGCAACTCCGGGTGCGGCAGTGCTTCACGCGAGACGACCAGCCCGTCGATGCCGTGCTTGTACTCGTCGGGTACGGCGTCCCACGCGGCTTCGGCCGCCTTCTCGAACGCGCTGAAGCGCACGGGTCAGTGCCCCATGCCGGGTGGGTGCGGCCGCACGCCGGGGCGCCCGAGGGTCGTCATCGCCTCAGGGCGCGTGGAAGTCCTCGTCGGGCCGTACCTGCTCGCGCGCGCGGGCGTCGGGCCGGCCCACCTCGTGCGCCTGGACCCGGCCCACCATCCACCGGTTCATGAGCAGGAACGCGCCCAGCACGATCACCCACTGCACGATCACCGTGCCCACGTTGAACGACGAGAACGGCGTCCAGGTGGCCGCCGGGTCCGCGCCCCGCGCCTGCCAGAGCCACCAGACCATGAGCACCACCGCCTGGACGACGACGAAGCGCATGGCCCAGTCCCACCACGCGCCGATGCGAATGTCCGAGCCCGAGTGGTTGATGAAGGTCTCGCGCCACTCGGTCACGCCGTAGCGCAGCACGGCGATGGCGAAGAAGAAACCCGAGAGCATGAGTCCGACGCCCCAGACCCAGTCCTGGTTGGCGAAGACGTCCATGCGGAGCGCCGACGGGGCGCCCATGAGCAAGCCGCACACCCCCACGATGGCGATCGCCGAGCCGCGCGGCACGCCGAGGTCCATGAGCACGCGTGACGCAAGCTCGATCATCGCCACGAGGCTGGTCCAGGCGGCGAAGGCCAGCGCCAGGAAGAAGAGCGCCATGAAGAACTGCCCGCCCGCGATCTGTGCGAAGAGCTGGGGCACCCAGATGAAGGTGAGCCCTTCGTTGCCCGCGCCCACGATCTCGTTCGCGGCGTCGGGCATGACCGAGAACACCGTGCAGAGCACCATGATGCCCGCGAGGAGCGACATCGAGTTGTTGCCGAAGCCGATCACGAAGGCGTTCAGCGCGGTGTCTTCGCGCTGGCGCATGTAGATCGCGTAGGTGAGCACGAGGCCCCAGCCGGCGCCGGTGTCCCAGGCGTTCTGCGTGAGCGCCTGCAGCCAGATTTCGTAATTCGCGAGGTCGGCCCAGTTCGGCGTGAAGAGGAACTCGAGCCCCCGCTCGGCACCCGGCAGGGTGAGCGCCTTCACGGCGAGCACCACGACCAGCACGATCAGCGACGGAATCAGAATGCGGGCCGCCGTCTCGATGCCCTTCACACCCCAGGCGACCACGAAGACGCCCAGGCCGACCGCGAGCGTGTGTGTGAAGAGTGCGCCCGAAGAGCCCGCGAAGCCGTCCCAGAAGGCACCCGGCACGGCGGTCGGAATCTCGCCCGTCACCGTCGCCCAGAAGAAGCGCAGCGTCCACCCCATCACGACGCTGTAGTAGAACATGATCGCCGTCGCGGTCCACGCGACCCAGGCGCCCATCCACCCGAACTTCGGGCCGAGCGTCTTCACGAACGAGCCGATCGGTCCGCGGCGGGTCCCCTTCCCCATGCCGAACTCGAGAATCAGCAGCGGAATCGACCAGACGAGCAGAAAGACCACCCACGCCACGAGGAACGACCCGCCGCCGTTGCTCGCCGCGATGCGGGGAAACCGCCAGATGTTGCCCGTGCCGACGGCCATGCCGAGCATGGCCAGCAGCATGCCCCACCGCGAGCTGAAGACCTGTGACTTGGACGCGCTCACCGTCAACCTCCGGACGCCACGAGCGAGAGGAAGAGACGGCCGTCGTTGTTGGACGCGGCGCCTCGCGATTCGGCCAACGAGTCGTACTTGTCGAGGAACGACAGCTTGAGCGCGACCGTCTGGTTGAGCGAGAACGACACGCTGCTCTCGACCTCGATCGTGTAGTCGCCGGCATCGCCGAAAGCGGGCCGGTAGAAGGTCACGAGGCTGAAGCTCGCGCGCTCGTCGGCCGAGGTGCGCCCGGCCCGGAGCCGCGCCGACCAGCGGCCCTTGGTGTCGATTTCGTCCACCTCACCGGGCGCCGTGCGCGGATCGGTCCGCTCGGCCAGCGCTGCGAGGCTCACGTCGAGCTTCGAACGCTCGGTGTTGATGAAGCGGTACTTCGCGCCGGCGCCACCGCTCAGCCGAAGGTCGATCTGCCGCTCGAAGCCGCCTTCGCCCGAGGCGAAGAGAAACGGGCTGAAGCGCGATTCGGGCCGATAGTCGAGCGAACTCTGCAGGTTCCAGGACCGCTTGTTGACGAACGACTCGCGGGTCTCGGGGTTCTGGGCCTCGCCGTACGCGAAGCCGCCGCCCAGCGAGAACTCGAGCCACTCGTCGCCGCGCTCGAGCGCTCCGCCGAGGGTGAGCGCCGTCTGCTCGGCCGCCCCGAAGAACAGGCTCGCGCCGACCTCGGTCTGCCAGCTCCAGGGACCGTCGTCCTCGGCCTCCTGGGCGCCCGCGGGCGCCACCGCGAGCGCGGCCCTCAGCATCGCGGCGGCC
>CBFGQV010000351.1:0-3464 GCA_965651045.1 uncultured bacterium | reverse complement strand
GAAGAACGAGACGGGCCGCTCGGCGCCCCACTCGCCGCTTCGCGCGACCGCCCAGATGCGCGCCTCGCGGTAGGCCAGGAAGCTCCGCGGACGCTGCGGAAACCGGCTGTACACCTCGCCCCGCGCGCCGCCCGGCAGCGACTCGACCCGAATGCCCAGCGACTTCTCGTTGAACTCGACCCCCTGGCTGCCGAGCGCCGACGTCGGATCGGCCAGCTGCTCGAGCACGCCCGGCGGCGACTGGTAGGCGTCGCCCTCGGTCACGCGGCTCACGGGTCCGGTCTCGATGCGGCCGCCGAGCGCCGTCGTGTCGCCGACGATGCCGGTGAGCACACCCTCGTTGCCCCGCTTGATCCAGCGCGACCCGACGATGCGCATGCGCGCGAGGGTGAGGTCGCCGGGCCGGTCGCCCGCCACGGTGAGCCGGATGTTGCGCACCGCGCGCAGGTCGGCCTCGGTCACGGGCCCGTTCACCTCGGTGGCGAGCGGCGTGCGGATCGGAATCCGGTAGAGCCGGAAGCCCGTGCCCGTCTCGCTCCGCGTGCGGGCGAGAAAGGGCGAGCTGCCGTCGAGCCGAATCGTATAGCGCAACGTGCGCTCGTTGGTGTCGAGGTTGCCGTCGCCGTCGAAGTCCTCGCTGTCGTTGCGGCCGTTGCCGCGCGTGCAGTTGGCGCGCGGGTCTCCGAGCCGATAGATGCGCCCGGGCTCGGCCTCGCAGGTCTCGCCCCAAACGCCGAGGCGGTCGGCCTCGTTGCCCCAGATCTCGCCCCGCGCCGGGTCGGCCTCCTGGTCCAGCGAGCCGATCCCCCATGCGACGCCGTTCTCCTTCACGCCACTCGTGTTGCCGGCGGCGTCGACGAAGAACGCGTCTTCGCTCACGAGTCCGAGGTCGACGACGAGGGTGAGGGCGTCGCCCCCCTGCACGTAGAACTCCAGGAAGTCGCTCTTGGTGAGGTCGGTGCCGGTCGGGCTCAGGGTGGTCGTGACCGAGGCCCAGCGCCGCTCGCCGAACGACGGTGCGAAGGGCGGCGCGTCGAGCGTGAGGCGCAAGCCCGGCTCCCGCACGCGGCTTCCGGCGAGGCGAATCTGCTGGTCGATCTCTTCGCGCGGCAGGAACCCCTCGTGCACGGCCACGCTGTCGCCCGTGGTCGACTCGACGATCCAGGTGTGCTGCCAGACCAGCTCGGCGATCGAGGTCTCGTCGAGCGTCGGCGGAAGCACGTTCTCGGCGCCGTCGCGGCGCTCGGGCGCGCTGCCGAGCGTCCACTCGTAGGCGAGCAGCGAGAGCGGGCGCGCGTCGCTCGCGTCGAAGTCGTCGAGAAAGACGTCGCCCCGCGTGTTCGGATTGGGAACCGACAACGCCACCTCGCCCGCGAGCGTGAAGCGCGAGTCGGCCTCGGAACGCACCGCGGGCAGCCGCTCGAGCAGGCCGTCGAGCCACGACACGTCACGCTCGAGTTGTCCGTTGATTCCCCCCATGAGCGCCGCGCCCGGCTCGAGGCCCAGCACCGGCCGCCGCGCCAGCGTGCGCTCGGTCCGGTAGAGCGCGAGCAGGTCGAGCCGGCCGCGCTCGTCCTCTCCGACGTGCGCGTTGAAGCCGAAGACCGAGGTGGGGGCCTCGCGAAAGACCTGCCGCTGTTCCCAGGTCGCGCGAATCGGGGCGTCGGGGCTCGCGGCGAAGAGCGCCTCGGCGTCGAGCAGCGTGACCTGCCCCACGTCGTAGTCGATCTCGTAGTCGACGCCGCGCACGAGCACCCGGTCGTCGAGGCGTATGCGTTCGCTGCCCTCGAGCACCCCCAGCGCGCCCAGCGAGAACGACGAAATCACGCCTTCGCTCCGAACGCGGTACGGCACGGTGATGCGAAAGCGCCCTCCGGACTCGCGCTCGAACGGGTCCTCGGCCTGGTAGATGCGCGGGTTCGCGTCGTCGCCCAGGATCTCGGCGGTCGCGTCGGCCGAGAGCCGGAGCCCCTCGTTGGGCGGCGGCTGGGCGAAGGGCCGGAGCGTCGGGAAGACGAGGAAGGTGCCCTGGACCCCGGCCAGGTCCTGCTGGAAGAGGTCGTCGGAGGGCGAGTAGACGTAGCTCGGGTCCACGCGGTCCACGGGGGATTCCTGGTCCAGCCCGAAGAGCTGCAGGAAGGTGACGCTCCGCCCGTCGGGGGCTCGCTTGAACGTCCGCCCCGCGCTCGGCTCGCCCAGCGAGACCGTCACCTCGACCGACGCGGGCTCGACATCGGGCGACGCCGAGATGCGGTAGATCTGGTGCATCTCGAGGTCCCAGGTCGGGCGCCCGGGCTGGTGGTTCGCGCGCGAGGCCTTGAGCAGTCGGAGCTCGGGCCGCCCGCCCGCGGTGTAGACGCGCTCCGGGTTGTAGGTGCCGATCGTGTCGCCCACCGCCGTGATGTACGACACCGCGAGCATCTCGTCGCGCGCGAGCGGCACGCGGAGCGCCACCCAGAGCCCCGAGGGGTGCACGAAGTAGTCCTGCCCGGGCACCAGATAGCGGAACCAGCCCGACTCGACGACGCGGTCGCCGTCGGTCTCGGCCACCGCGTCGGCCTGAATGAAGCCCTGCACCTGTTGCCGGGCCGCCGGATCGTTCTCGTAGCGGTAGAGCTGAATCGGATCGGAGCCCGGAACGAGCCTGGCCGGGGCGAGCCCCGCGTCGAGCTCGAGAATGTCGAGGTGCGGGTGCCCCGTGATCTCGAGCGGGTCGAGCAGGAAGAAGAACTGCCCGCGGGTCCAGTCGGCGTCGTCGAACTCGAGCGTGTCCTGCTGCACGAAGCGCCGCTGGTTGCCGACGCCGGTCAGCCGGAACTCGCGCGAGTTGAGGTCGCCCTGCTGCTGCGCGAAGACGCTCCGCAGGTCGACCGGCCCGAGCCGCGCTTCGGCCTGGAATCCGAAATTCCCCGTGGGAATCCCCTCGGTGAGAAAGCGTGAGGGCGGCAGCCGGAAGGTGACGTCGCCGACCTCGACCCGCCGGAGCAGCTCGTCGCCCTGACCGTGGTAGACGATCGAGAGCGTGTTCTGCTGGCCGAACTCGCGAAGCTGGTCGTAGTCGACGTCGACCTGTACGCGCTCGGCGACCGTGCCCTCCAGTTGCACGGCCACGTTGAGGTCGGGGGCGATACGCGGCAGAAGCGTCGGCGTGCAGCTTTCCTGGAACTGCCCCGTGCAGGGGCGGAAGCGGGTCCAGTCTCCGCCGAGCTCGGCGCGCCCGCGCACCTGCACCGCAAGATCGGCGTAGCGCGACACGATCTCGGGCAGGGCCTCGGCGTCGGCGTCGACCCCGACGGTGCGGCGGGCGGGCACGGCGCCGGCGGCGGCGCGCTGGGCGAGGAAGTCGCGCACCCCGAGCCTCACGAAGTCGTCGCGGTCGGCGAAGAGGAACGCGACCGCGGGGGTCGCGGGCGGGGCGGGCACGAGCGGCCCCAGGAGCGGGGCGGCGGCCCGCCGGGCCTGGA
>CBFGQV010000350.1:0-3485 GCA_965651045.1 uncultured bacterium | reverse complement strand
CCTCCGGCGAAATGGGCCCGCTCACTCTCTCGAAACCCCGATTTTCAATCAGCTTGGTTGGCCCTCGGGAGGCGAGACCTCCGTCGGACAAAATCGCAGCGGCCGTGCTTCCTGCCCCGGCTCGCTGCGAGGACGTAGAACCTAGCAACCGTCCCTGGGGGTGTCAACACCCTCCGAACAACATTTCAACGGTTCTGCTACGTCGACGTCGCAGGGTGAGCGACCGGACTTGAACCGGCGACCTCCAGGGCCACAACCTGGCGCTCTAACCACCTGAGCTACGCCCACCGCAAACGCCCGGGAACGCACCGGCTGGCACCCACCCGGACACCGGCACGTTTCCGCGCCGAGCAGTCAAAGGTATACGACTTCGCCACCCTCGTAAAGCGGCGGCTCCGGGCCCTGCGCTGCACCGTGCGCGACACCCCCCGGCCCCGCACCTTTCGGGGATCATCGCCTGCTGATCTCCCTCACGAAGGTGACCCCATGCCCAGCGATCGTACCCACTTTCCCGGCGCGTACGGAGACCGGCTCGCCGCGCGTGTCGAGCGCCCGGCCGACGGGCGCGCCCGCGCGTGGGCGCTCTTCGCGCACTGCTTCACCTGCTCGAAGGATCTCCGGGCTGCGGTCGCGCTCACACGCGGGCTGTCGACCGCAGGCTTCGGGGTGCTCCGCTTCGACTTCACCGGCCTGGGTGAGAGCGAGGGGGACTTCTCCGACACGAACTTCTCGTCGAGTGTCGACGACCTGGTTGCGGCGGCCCGGTTCATGGAAGCGGAGCACGGCCCCCCTGCTCTGCTCGTCGGGCACTCGCTCGGCGGAGCCGCGGTGATCCACGCCGCGGCGCGGCTTGAATCGGTCACCGCCGTGGCGACCATCGGCGCACCGGCCGACCCCGCACACGTTCGCCGTCACGTGGCGTCGGCCGAAGACGAGATCCGCGAGCGGGGCGAGGCCGTGGTGGAACTCGGCGGGCGCCCGTTCACGATTCGCCGGCAGTTTCTCGACGACCTCGAGGAGGCGGCCATGCGCCATGCCGTCCAGTCGATGGACGCGGCGCTCCTGGTCATGCACGCCCCGCTGGACGAGGTCGTGGGCATCGACAACGCCGCGAGCTTGTACACCATGGCCCGGCACCCGAAGAGCTTCGTTTCGCTCGACGACGCAGACCATCTGCTGACCCGCACCGACGACGCCCGCTACGCCGCGCGGGTGCTCGGCGCGTGGGCCAGCCGGTACGTGCCGTCCGAACGGGAATCCCCAGAAGAAGAGCTCGTGGCCGGAGACCGCGTGGTCACGCGTACCGGGTCGGAAGGGTTTCGAACCGACATCCGTGCCGGGCGGCACGCGCTCGTGGCCGACGAGCCGACGTCCGTCGGCGGTGAGGATACAGGGCCGACACCCTACGATCTGCTGCTGGCGGGTCTCGGCGCGTGCACGTCGATGACGCTGCGAATGTACGCCGACCGGAAGGGCTGGCCACTCGAGGAGGTACGGGTTCGCCTCAAGCACACGCGCGTGCACAACAAGGACGAAGACGCGTGCGCCGAGGGAGGCGACGCGCGTCTCGATCGCGTGCACCGCGAGCTCGAACTCTTCGGCCCCCTCGACGACGAGCAACGGGCTCGTCTGGCGGAAATCGCGGAGCGCTGCCCCGTGCACCGTACGCTCGAGGCCGGTGTGCATATCGAAACGGATCTCGGCGCGGAGCCTCAGCCACACGTGGGCGACCCCGCGAGTTGAACGCGCCTGGCAGGACTCGAACCTGCGACCGTCGGCTTAGAAGGCCGATGCTCTATCCAGCTGAGCTACAGGCGCCCTTCGCCCGAAAGGCTAGCCGAACTCGCGGCGGGCCGTCAACGCCGACCGGGGCCCGCCCGTCGCGTGGCGCCGGTGGTCAGCCGCCGGTGGTCAGCCGCCGGTGCGAGAGAACTCGAACGCGCCGAGCATCTGGCCGGTGCAGTCCGAGGCCTGAACCGTACCGCTGATCGTGTCGCCCGCGTCATTCAGCGTTCCGCGCATGGTCGCCGTGCCGGGGCACTGCATGTTGTAGTTGAGCTGAACCTCGACGCCGCCCTCCGAGGTCACCGTACCGCCACCCTCGGCGGTGAGTCCGAACGCCGGAGCGTTGAAGCTCGCCGAAAGCGTGGCACCGTCCTGTGTCAGCGTCAGGGTGCCGGGAATCGTCTGTCCCTCGACCGTCACGCCGCCGGCCCAGGCGCCCGCCACTTGCGGCACCGCGGCGGCCGTGGGTCCGCCGGACGCCGAGGGGCCACCGGCACAGGCGAGAAACGCGAGCGAGGCGAGCGCCAGAAGGGAACGACGAATCATCGGGGCATCTCCGATGTGGATGGGTGAAAACGGGCACGCTCAGATGACGCGCGGACCGAGTGACGGCTGCGCCACGGCCAACCGCACGTCGAGTCCGAACAACGAGGTAAACATACGAGCCTTGCGCCGGAGCGCCCACTGCTCGAGGAGCAGATCTCCGAGACCGTCCACCTCGAGCACGAGCTCCTTCTTCGACGCTTCCGCGCGAAGGCCCGACACGCGCTGGAGGTGTTCGCGGTCGAGGGCGTCGGCAATTCGCAGTATCGCGGCCATCGCACGCACACGGGCCCGATCGGCCGATGCGAGGTCCTGGTACAGGTAATGGTCGCCGCTCGGCTCGGCCCGTCGGTGATAACGCGCGACCAGCGCGACCATGGCGCGCTCGGCCGTCGAGACGTTCGGCACGTCGGAGTTCTGGATCAGGTAGAGGCTGTGCTTGTGGTGCCGGCGGTAGGAGATGAACTGCCCTACGTCGTGCAACACCGCGGCCACGAGCAGCAGGCGCCGATCGCGTTCGTCGAGCCCGTGCAGGTCGCCGAGCTGGTCGAAGAGCGAGAGCGCGAGCCGGGCGACGTGGCGGCCGTGCGGCTCGTCGAAGTGGAAGCGGCGTCCGAGCGCGAGGGCGCCGTGGAACGCCTGTTGCTCGAGTCGTGAGGCGTGCACGCCCGGTCCCGCGAGGTCTTCGGCGAGGTCCAGGAGCACCCCTTCCTTGACCCCGACGCGCGGCACCAGGAGCTCGTCGACGCCGGCCAGCACGGCAACCCGTTCGTAGAGTAGCGCAGCCGGCACGATCACGTCGGCCCGGTCGGCGCGCAGTCCGTGGCGGCGCATGCGCTCTTCGACCGACATCTGCGCGAGCTCCTGCGCCGCCGCCCGGAGACGGTCCAGGGATAGTCGGCTGACGCCGCGCTCGTCCGTCGCGGCGCCGGCGAGGTCCGCCAGCGCCTCGATGTTGCCGCCGGTCGCGAGCACCCCCGCGAGCTCTCCGGGCTTGACGTCGTCCGGAATGCGCAGCGTGCCCACATACTCGCGTGCCAGGGCCAGGAAGCGGTCAGGGTCGGACTCGGCGCCGCCGAGGTCCTCCAGCAGGCGCACGGTCCCGATCTGGTGCGACTCCGCCCAGTGAATGCCCTCGGCCGAGACGAGTGAGATCT
>CBFGQV010000349.1:0-3500 GCA_965651045.1 uncultured bacterium | reverse complement strand
CTCGAGCCACCGCCGCACCGGGTACTTGGCCAGCTCGACCCAGTAGTACACGGCTCCCCGAACGGGCCCCCGTCGGCCGGCCAGCTCGCGCAGGTCGGCGGTGATGTCGGCCGCCTCGTCGGGGGGGAAGCCGGCCAGGAGCAAGCGCTCGAGCATCGTCCGGAGGGCGCTCATGGTTCGAGCGCCTCGACACCGCCCCACAGCTCTTCGAGATCGCGCCGCGTCGTGCGCAGGAGCTCGACCGCCTCGGCGGTGACGGCGAAAACGCGGCGATCCCGGCCGCCCTCACCCGCATCGGGCGGCGTCATCGACGACGTCAACAACCCGCGCTGCTCCAGTCGACGGAGCGTCACGTAGACCGCCGACGGCGACACGTCGCGCCCCCCGATCCGCTCGAGCTCGTCCACCACCGGTACGGTGTAGGCGTTCTGCCCCAGCCGCATCATGGCCAGGAGCACACGGTGCTCGAAGCCCCCCAGATTGTCCGACATGACCCCCCCTTTCCCGTCTTGGCTCGATGGATCGCCGCGGTCGTTCCTTACACTGTTGGTATTGACACTGTATGGATCGAAAAGGTTGCACCGGGGGTGGATGGGCGTGGGCCGGCCGGAGGCGCGGCCGGGTCGACGGGCTCAGTCCGCCGCCACGTCTCCCGGTCGCTCGGCCGGCGCCTCGGCGGGCTCGATCCGCACCGGACACACCTTGAGCTCGGCGGTGTCGGTGATCGGGTCGTAGCCCGCGCCGGTCAGAATGTTGACCGGCACGTCGTTGAACGAGAACGAGGCGAACACGGTGCCCCGCGGGCTCCGGGTCGTCGCCTGGACGCGCACGCGCACCGCGCCGCGCCGGCTCGCCATGCGGGCCCATCCGCCGTCTTCCAGCCCCCAGGCGCGCACGTCGTCGGGGTGCACCTCGAGGCGCTCTTCCGGCAGCAGGTAATCGATGCCGCCGGCGCGGCCGGTCTGCGTGCGCGTGTGGTACGACGCCAGCCGCCGGCCCGTCGTGAGCCACACCGGGTAGTCGTCGTCGATCGTCTCGGCCGGATCGCGGTAGCGAATGAGCTTGAAGATGCCCCGCCCGTTGATGAAGCCGTCTTCGTGCAGCCGCGGCGTGCCCGGGTGGCCGTCGAAGGGCACGGGCCACTGATAGCTGTGCTCGTCGTCGGTGATCTTGCTCCAGTCCAGGCCGTGGTAGGTCGTGCTGACCTCGCAGAGCTCGTTGAAAACGTCGGCCGCGCTCTCGTAGTCGAAGCCCTGGAATCCCATGCGCCGGGCGAGCTGCGAGACGATCCACCAGTCGGGCTTGGCCTCGCCGGGGGGCGGCACCGCGGCCCGGAGCCGCTGCACGCGGCGGTCGGTGTTCGTGCACGAGCCGTCGGTCTCGGCCCACGCCGTGGCGGGAAAGACCACGTCGGCGAGCTCCGCCGTCTCGGTGCGGAAGATGTCGATCACGACCAGGAAGTCGAGGCTCTTGAGCGCGTGCTCGCAGTGCTCGCGGTCGGGGTCCGAGACCACGGTGTTCTCGCCGTCGATGAGCATCGCCTTGATGCTCTCGCCGGCGAGATCGAGCGCCTTCACCTTCGTGATGCCCTTCTCCAGCTCGACCTTCGTGCCCCACGCCTTCTCGAACTTGGCCTGGTTCGCGGGGTCGGTCACGGGCTGGAAGCCCGGGTAGTTGTTGGGAATCGCGCCCATGTCGCCCGCGCCCTGAATGTTGTTCTGGCCGCGCATGGGATTGATGCCCGTGCCCTCGCGCCCGACGTTGCCGGTCATGAGCGCGAGGTTGCAGAGGCTCTGCACGTTGTCGACGCCGCAGATGTGCTCGGTGATGCCCAGCGTGTAGTAGATCGCGCCGCGTTCGGCCTGCCCGAAGAGCAGCGCCGCTGCCTCGATGTCGGCCGCGGGCACGCCGGTGATCCCCTCGGCCCACTCCGGGGTGAACTCCTTCACGTGCTCGAGGAACGCCTCGGCCTCGGTCGTGCGCTCGGCCATGAAGGCCTCGTCGACCAGCCCCTCACGCGCGATGACGTGCGCCATGGCGAGCAGGAGCGCCGAGTCGGACCCTACGCGCAGGGGCAGGTAGAGGTGGGCCATCTCGGCCAGGCGAATCTTCCTGGGATCCGCCACGATCATCTTCGCCCCCCGGGCCATCGCCTTCTTGAGGCGCGTGGCGGCCACGGGGTGGCACTCGGTCATGTTCGTGCCGATGCAGAAGATGACGTCCGGCTTCTCCATGTCCGGGAGCGGGTTCGACATGGCGCCCCGCCCGATCGTTGCCGCCAGACCGGCGACTGTGGGAGCGTGTCAGGCACGGCTGCAATTGTCGATGTACGATGTGCCGAGCCCCGCCCGCACGAACTTCTGCATGGTGTAGGCGGCTTCGTTGGGCGCGCGCCCCGACGCCACCGCGTAGAGCGAGTGCCGGCCGTGCTCGTTCACCGCGGCCAGCAGCCCCGCCGCGGCCTTGTCGAGCGCCTCGTTCCACGACGCCGGCACGAGCTGGCCGTGATCGTCGCGCACCAGCGGCGTGGTCATGCGGTCCGGGTGGTGCACGAAATCGAAGGCGAACTGGCCCTTCACGCAGAGCGCGCCCTCGTTCGCGGGCCCGTCCATGGCCGGCAGCACGCCCACCACCTGGTCGCCCCGGGTCATGACGTCGACGCTGCAGCCCACGCCGCAGTAGGGGCAGATCGTGCGCGTGGTCTCGGTCTCGCCCGGCACGTCCTTGTGCGCGAGCGCTTTCAGGTCGGCGAGGGCGCCGGTCGGGCAGGTCTGCACGCACTGCCCGCAGAAGGTGCACGCCGAGTCCTTCAAGATGCCGTCGAACTCGACCGTGATCTGCGTGCCGAACCCGCGGTTCTTCACGCTGATCGCGTAGTCGCCCTCCTGCTCGGCGCAGACCCGCACGCAGCGGTAGCACGAGATGCAGTTCTCGTAGTCGCGCAGAATGAACGGGTTCGGGTCGTCGGGGCGCGAGGTGCCGCTCGTGCGCCCCGCGAACCGGCCAGAGCGGGCGTCGTAGCGGTCGACCAGGGTGGCGAGCTCCTGCGAAGCATATCCGCTGAGCTCGTCGACGTCGACCGTGCGCTGCTCCGACGCCACCATCTCGAGCAGCACGCGCCGGTGCATCTCGAGCGCGCCGCCCTTGGTCTTCACCCGCATGCCCGCCTCGGCCTTCGTCGTGCACGAGGCCACGGGGTTCCGCTGCCCCTCGACCTCGACCACGCACAGGCGACAGCCCCCGAACGGATCCAGCCGCGGGTCGTAGCACAGCGTGGGGATTTCCTTTCGGTGGCGCTCGGCCACTTCGAAGATCGTCTCGCCGGGCGAGAAGGATACCGCCTCGCCGTCGAGGTGGATGGTCGGATCGGACATGGGTTCTACCGGGCCATGCGAAGGACGACTGCGTCGGATGTTTCCGTTCGTTCTATGAGTACGACGCGGGTCGGCAGGCGGCAAGCGGGCGGTGGGCCGCGATGGCGCCGTGAACGCAGCCTTCGT
>CBFGQV010000348.1:0-3538 GCA_965651045.1 uncultured bacterium | reverse complement strand
ACGACATAGACCTCGTTGCCCGGCTGGACGATCCAGCGCATCAGCGCGAAGAGCCCCACGATGTCGGACACGTCGTCGTACTGCACGCTGGTCGACAGGCTCGCCCACGGACTCAGGTCCCAGCCGCCGTTCAGGCGCACGAGGTTCGTGTCGAACGACCCGCGGGGCAGCTCGACCCGGTTGAGTTCGTAGCTGCCCGAGACGCTGAGCCCCGGCAGAGGCCGCACCGTGACCCCCGCCTGGTAACGTTGCCGGTTCCCGTCCCAGAATCCCCCTCGGGCGAGGGTGCCGTTGAAGGAGACGGGGCGTCGGCCTGCCGTGCGCCCCTCGAGGGTCCACTCCCAGGTCGTGTACTCGCCCGCGAGAATCGGCAGGTCGTCGACGACCGTGAACGCGCGATCGAGAAACTCGTAGGTCTGTGAGACGCCGAGTTGGAGGTTGTCTCCGCTCTCGAACTCGACGCCGAGCAGCCCGAAGTCCCAGACGCGCTCTTCGACGGTCCCGTTCGAAAGCGACTCCAGGTAGCGGAAGAGCGTCGAGAATTCGAGCTGCCGGATCCATGGCACCGACGAGGGCCGGGGGCGCCAGGCCACGCGCGGTTCGACGCGACGGAAATCGTTTCTCGACACGAAGCCCACAGCAGGCGCGTACGCGGCACCGAACTCGCGGTACGAGAGGTGCGCCTGCCAGAGGTCGTTCGGGAAGTTGAAGCGGAAGCCCCGCGCCGTAAGCTCACCGGCGTCGCGCTCGACCTCGGGGTTCGGATTCGAGTTCCAGGCCAGGAACGCTTCCAGGTCGAAGTTGTTGTCGCCCAGGAGGTGGCTGGTCGAAAAATCCAGGTCGATGCCCGCGGTGTGTCGGTCCGGCACGACGGGCTCTCCGGCCCGCGCGCTCGTCGCGCGTCGCGTGTAGATCGCGCCGATCGACGACTGCTCGAAGATCCCCCGTTTGACGCGCGCGACGCTGAAGGCCTCGCGACCCACCACGTCGGTCGCGGCGGTGGCCACCTGCACGAATCCCAACTCGTAGCGCCCTGCCTGACCTCCCAGACGGGCTCCGACGTCGATCGGCACGGCTTGGCCCGACTGGAGGCCGATGCGGCGCGAGAAGTAGGGCTCGGGCCCGCTTCGAGGGGCGAACGAGAAGACCCCCGATCCCTCGAGAAAGAAGTCCCGTTGCTCGGGAAACCGCTGCGGGAAGCGGGTCAGGTTGACGCGGCGCTGGTCGACCTCGACCTCGGCGAAATCGGTGTTGACGCTCACCGCCGCCCGCAGGCTCGGGGTGATGCTGTAGCCTACGTCGACGCCCACGTCGCCCGGAAAGCTCGTCGGATCGTCGTCGGCGATCACGGTCCGCCAGTTCTGGACCGCGTAGGGGGTCACCTCGAGGCCGAGGCCCTGCGATACGTCGCGCAGGCCCCGGAGCTCGCCCGCGTGCACGGCGCTCGTCAGACCCTGGTTCCGCCGCCACCCCCGCCAGCGAATCTCTTCGTTCCGCCTGCGGATCGTTCGCTGGAAGTTGATGCCCCAACTCTCGGCGTCTGGATTGAAGTTGAGGGTGCTGAAGGGGATCCGGATCTCTGCGGACCAGCCGTCGTCCTGGATGTCGACCCGGGCTTCCCAGATGCCGTCCCAGCTCTTGTTGACGCCGAAGCCACCCCCGCTGCCCATGAGCCCGTCGCCCATCAGGCCCGCCGCGTTGATCTCGAAGAAGTAGCCGGTGCGGCCGTCGCGGAAGGTGTCGAGAATCCACATGAAGCGGTCGTCGGTACCGAGACCGGCGTCACGTCGCCGCTGATAGGCGAGAATGCCCGACGGATCATCGAAGAGCTTCGCGCCGATGTAGAGCGCGTCGTCGTCGTACACGACGCGGATCTCCGTGCGCTCCGTGGGCGGCGCCCCCTCGACCGGGTCGACCTGCGTGAAGTCGGAGATGGGTGTCGCGAGGGCCCAGCCGGCGTCGTCGAGGCGTCCGTCGAGGCGAATGCCGTCACCGGGTGCGAGGCGGTGCGCGACCAGCGGTACCGGAGGCTCCTGCGCCGAGGCCGTGCCGGGCGTCGACGCCATCGAGGCGGCGCCGACGGCAACGGCCAGGAGACCGGGCAAGACGGTGGGGCGACGGGGTCGGGCAGGAGCGAGCATGAGAACGGTACGGTTCGGGGCCTCTCGGCGGCCGGGGCCCACAATGCCCTCCCACCGCCCGTCCAGGCCCGCTACTCTACGAGTTCAGACTCCTCTCGCAAGTGGCCGGACCTTCTCGTATGCAGCGCTCTCTCGACTTCGACCCGACCTCGCAAAGGGGGGATTCCCAGGCGGACCCCCGCGTCGTGCTCCGACAGGTCTTCGGCTTCCCGGAGTTCCGCCCGGGCCAGCGCGAGGTGATCGAGGCCGTGCTCGGGGGCCGCGACTGCATCGCGGTGATGCCGACCGGGGCGGGCAAGTCGCTCACGTATCAGCTTCCGGCGCGGCTGATGCGGGGCACGGTTCTGGTCCTGTCGCCGCTCATCTCGCTCATGAAGGACCAGGTCGACGCGCTCCGCCGGGTGGGGTTCCGCGCCGCGGAGATCAACTCGAGCCTGGACTTCGACGAGCGCACGGCGCGGCTGGCGGCGCTTCGGCGTGGCGAATACGAGCTGGTCTACCTGGCGCCCGAGGCGCTGGACGGGCGACTCCGCGACTTCGTCCAGGGGTGCCCGATCTCGCTGCTCGTGGTCGACGAGGCGCACTGCATCAGCCAGTGGGGTCACGACTTCCGTCCTTCGTACCGGCGCCTGCGGGGTCTCAAGGACGAGCTCGACGTGCCGGTGCTCGCGCTCACGGCGACCGCTACCCGGCAGGTGGCCGTCGACATCCTGCGCCAGCTCGGCATGCGCAAGCCGGCGGGCTACAAGGGCTCGTTCTTCCGGCCCAACCTGCGCATCTCCGCACGCAAGAAGGGCAGCGGCAATACGCGCCGCGAGATTCTGGCGCTCGTGCGCGAACACGCGGGCGAGAGCGGCATCGTCTACTGTCTCAGCCGGAAGGCGGTCGAGCAGACGGCCGACTTCCTGCGCTCGAGAGGGGTGCGCGCGCTGCCCTACCACGCGGGGCTCGACGACGCCGACCGGGCGCGGAACCAGGAGGCCTTCCAGAAAGACGACATCGACGTCGTGGTCGCGACCGTCGCGTTCGGCATGGGCATCGACAAGTCGAACGTGCGATATGTGATCCACCGCGACATGCCGAAAGACGTGGAGTCGTGGTATCAGGAGATCGGCCGCGCCGGGCGCGACGGGCTCGAGAGCGACTGCGTGCTCTTCTATTCGTGGGCCGATGTGAAGATGCACGAGCGGTTCCTGTCCGAGATCGACGACCCGGAGGTGTGGCGACAGAAGCGCCAGTCGACCGTCGACCTGTTCGAGCTGGTCGAGCGCGGCGCGTGCCGCCACCAGGCGATCGTGGCCCACTTCGACGAGGCGATGGAGCCGTGCGGGGCGTCGTGCGACGTGTGCACCGGCGAGCGCTTAGAAGACCGCGTGCGCGGGTTTCAGCTCGCCGGC
>CBFGQV010000347.1:0-3553 GCA_965651045.1 uncultured bacterium | reverse complement strand
GCGGGCCCACCCGCCGCTGCGCGTGCTCACCGACCACGAGATCTTTCGGCGCACGCGGCGGGTCCGCCGCGGCCGGCGCTTTCGTGGGTCGGTGGCGCTCGAGAGCCTCGCGCAGCTTTCCCCCGGCGACTACGTCGTGCACATGGATCACGGCGTCGGCCAGTTCAGGGGCATGGAACGGCTCGAGGTGGCGGGTGAGGCGATCGAGGCGCTCGCCATCGAGTACGCCGGCGGTGAGATCCTGCGAGTGCCGGTCTACCGTCTCGACCTGGTCGAACGGTGGGTCGGAGGAGACGACGAGGCACGCCCACCCCAGGTGCACCGCATCGGCGGCAAGCGCTGGAAGACCCTCAAGCGCAAGACCGAGGAGTCGATCGAGCGCATGACGGCCGAGCTCCTCGAGCTCTACGCGCGGCGCGAGGCGGCGACCGGTTTCGCGTTCTCGCCCGACTCCCGCTGGCAGCGCGAGATGGAGTCGGCCTTCCTCTACGAAGACACGCCCGACCAGCGCCGCGCGACGGAAGACGTCAAGCGCGACATGGAGAGCGCCCGGCCGATGGACCGACTCATCTGTGGTGACGTCGGCTACGGCAAGACCGAGATCGCGGTCCGCGCCGCCTTCAAGGCCGTGCAGGACGGGAAGCAGGTCGCGGTGCTCGCGCCCACGACGATTCTGGTCGAGCAGCACCGCCACACCTTCGAGGAGCGGCTCGCCGATTATCCGGTGCGCATCGGTGCGCTATCGCGCTTCCGCTCGGCCGCCGAAACACGTGAGCTCCTCGATCGCGTCGCCGACGGCGGCGTGGACATCGTCATCGGCACGCACCGGCTGCTCTCGCCCGACGTCGTCTTCCGGGATCTCGGCCTGCTCGTGGTGGACGAGGAGCAACGGTTCGGCGTGAAGCACAAGGAGAAGCTCAAGCAGCTCCGGACGACGGTCGACGTTCTCACGCTGAGCGCGACGCCGATCCCGCGCACCCTGTACCTGTCGCTCTCGCGCATTCGTGACCTGACGGTCCTGAAAACGCCGCCCCGCGACCGAATGCCCGTGCTCACGCACATTCTGCCCTGGAGCGACGGCCTCGTCAGCGAAGCCATCCACCGTGAACTGGACCGGGGCGGGCAGACCTTCTTCCTGCACAACCGGGTCGAGACGATCTACACGGCCGCCGAGCGCGTGCGCGCCCTGGTGCCGGAGGCCCGCGTCGAGGTCGCACACGGCCAGATGGCGGCCGGGGACCTCGACGAGGTCATGACCGCCTTCGTCGACGGAGACGTCGACGTGCTGGTGTGTTCGGCGATCATCGAGAACGGTCTCGACGTGCCCAACGCCAACACGCTGATCGTCGATCGGGCCGACCGCTTCGGCCTGTCGCAGCTCTACCAGATCCGTGGTCGGGTCGGGCGCTCGGACCGCCGCGCGTACTGCTACCTGGTGATTCCCGAGCAGGTCACGGACGACGCCGCCCGGCGACTGAAGGTGCTCGAGCACTACACCGAGCTGGGATCCGGGTACTCGGTGGCCCTGCGCGACCTCGAGCTGCGCGGCGCGGGCAACCTGCTCGGGGCGGACCAGTCGGGGTTCGCCCACGCGGTGGGCATCGACGCGTACATGCGTCTCCTGGAGCAGACCGTCGCGCGCATCCAACGCGAGGAAGAGGGCGTGGAGGAACAGGGCGAGCCCGAGATTTCCCTCGCCGGTTCCGCATTTCTTCCGGAGGACTATGTTTCCGATCCGGGCCAGAAGCTGCATCTTTACCGGCGGCTTTCGAAGATCCGGGGTCGCCAGGAGATCGACGCCCTTCGAGAGGAGCTCGACGACCGCTTCGGAACGCTTCCGGCCGAGGCGGCCCGGTTGCTCGACGCCGCGGTGCTGCGCCTTCTGGGCGCCCGGGTGGGCGTGGACCGCATTCTGGTACGGGACCGCCAGGCGCGCGTGAACTTTCGCGCCGGGGTGGTGCCGCGCATGCAACGCCTGCAAGGTCCGCTGCGCGAGCGCCAGGTCGCGGTCGAGGTCCGGCGTGTATCGCCGCTTTCGCTCGCGCTGACCCAGGTGGGCCCCGAACCGCTGATTCGAACACTGATCGAAGCGCTGGATCTGTTGAACGCCGAAGAGGGATCCGCGCCGTCCCCCGGGCAACCCGGAAGGGCGGCGGACGTACCATTCTCGAGGAGTGCAGGACGTTGAAGACATCGATTCGTTGTGCCGCGACGCTCGCGCTGATGGCACTCCCGCTCGGGTGCGCCCCGGGCGACGCCGGCCCGGTCGTGGCGCGCGCCGGAGACTACGAACTCTCCGTCGACCAGGCCGCCCGGCTGCTCTCGGGCGTCCAGGGGCTGCCGAACGAGCCCGAGGTGGTCGAGGCGCTGGCCGAACTCTGGATCGACTACACGCTCCTCGCGGACGCGGCGGCGACCGACTCGACCTTCCGAGGGCTCGACCTCGGCCCGCTGGTCGAGGCCCAGTTCGAGCAGGAGATGGTGCTGGCGCTTCGTGACTCGGTGGTGCGACCCGACACGACGATCGCCGAAGACGAGCTCCGCGCCCTCTTCGACGAAGAGGCGCCGGGCCAGCAGGTACGCGCCAGCCACATCCTGATGCAGGTACCCCCACAGGCGTCTCCGGCGCAGGTCGACAGCGTGCGTGAGGCGATGGAGGGAATCGCCGCGAGAATCCAGGCCGGCGAGGACTTCGCCGAGCTTGCGCGCGCCTTTTCGCAGGATCCGGGGAGCGGCGCGCAGGGCGGAGATCTGGGGTGGTTCGCCAGAGAGGACATGGTGCGCCCCTTCTCCGACGCCGCGTTCGAACTCGACGCCGGCCAGACGAGCGGCGTGGTGCAGACACCCTTCGGGTTCCACATCATTCGAGTGCACGAGAAGCAGGTGCCGAGCTTCGACGACCTGCGCGAGCAGTTCCGGGCACAGGTGCAGGACCGCCGCTATCAGGCCGCCGAGTCGGTCTACATCGCCAGCGTCGAGGAGGCCGCCCAGGTCGAGGTCACCGAAGACGCCGCCGAGACGATCCGCTCGTTGGCGGGCGACCCCCGACAGGTGCTCCCCCGCCGTGCCGGGCGCCGTGCGATCGCTCGCTTCCAGGGGGGTGAGTACACGGTACGCGAAGCGCTCACGTTCCTGCGCACGCGGCAGCCGCAGTTCCTGGAGAGCCTCGCCGACGCACCCGACGACGCCATCGAAGACGGGTTCATTCGCGGTCTCGTTCAGCGCAAGCTCCTGGTCCGGGAGGCGCGCCAGGCAGGTCTCGAGCCGACGACGGCACAGCGGGATTCGGTCGGCGACCTCGTACGGGGACAGTTCCGTGAAATCGCCCGTACCATCGGCCTGCACCCGCTGGAGGTTCTCGGTACGGAGACCCGGGCCCAGGCGGTCGAACGCGTCGTCGAGGCGCGGCTTCGGGCCGTCGTCATCGGACAGGCCCAGATGATTCCCCTCGCCGGGCTTTCGTTGGTCCTGCGTGAGAACGAGAACGCTCGGGTGATCGCTACCGGCATCGACCAGGCCGTACAGCAGATCGCGCGGGCGCGTGGCCCGGCGC
>CBFGQV010000346.1:0-3555 GCA_965651045.1 uncultured bacterium | reverse complement strand
CCGGTCCGGATTTCTCCGGGCCGGCCCGCTTCGCGTCCGGGTGCCTTCCCTATTCCCAATGCACCCGCTCCGCGGTACCTTGGATGGTAGTTGAGACTCGCTTTCATTCTCATGCCGGGGCTGCCCGGCGATCCCCAGGAGACTCGGGGTGGCTCACTCCCTGCCCATGACCGACCGCCAGGCACACGCCCCGGACGTGGGCGGGTCCCGGGAGATGTTTCTCGCCGACGTCGCGCTTCGTCAGGTCGTCGAGCTCGTGCGCATCGATCTGCCCGAGGAGCAGCTCGAGCCCCTGCTCGAGCGCGGGCTGACGCCGGGGTGCCAGATCTGTCCTGTACGTACCTCTCCGTCGGGTGACCCGATCGTAATGGTCGAGGGGTCCCTGCTCGCGCTTCGGCGTGAGATGGCGTGCTGCCTCTGCGTGAAGCACGCCGGTCCGATCCCGGACTGACTCCCACCTCGCACGCGCCGTGAACCAGCGAGCGACCCCTCTCGTCGCGCTGGTGGGTCCGCCGAACGCCGGCAAATCGACCCTCTTCAACCAGCTTACCGGGCTTCGGCAGAAGGTCGCCAATTACCCGGGCGTAACCGTCGAGAAGAAGGTCGGACGCATCGCGGTCGAGGGCGACCGCGAACTCGATGTCGTCGATCTGCCCGGCGTCAGCGGGTTCAGCGCCCGCACCCTCGACGAGCGCATCACGCGCGACGCCCTCGAGGGCCGAGCCCCGGGGCTGCGCGCGCCCGACGCGCTGATTCTGATCGTCGATTCGACCCGCCTCGAGTCGCAGCTCATGCTGGTCGAACCCGTCCTGGCGCTCGGGCTGCCGACGCTGCTCGTCCTGAACATGTGGGACGAGCTGCAGGCCCGCGGTGGCGGAGTGCAGGAACAGGCGCTGGCCGAGGAACTCGGGGTGGAGGTCGTGCGCGCCAACGCGCGGGCCGGCGAGGGCGTCGACGAGATTCGACGCTTCCTGAGCTGGGTGGCGTCGCAGGGCGCGCTCCCTGTCGGGGCCCCGCGAACGGTCACGAACGTCTCCAAGGGAGTCACCCTGCCCGTGGTCGACGCCTTCGCCGAGCGCCGACGGCGCATACGCGAGGTCGGCCGGAAGGCGGGCTTCGAGGCCCCGGCGCCGTCGCGCATGACGGAGCGGCTCGACGGCATCTTCCTGCACCGCGTGCTGGGTCCCCTCGTCTTCCTCGCCGTGGTGCTGATCGTCTTCCAGGCGATCTTCACCTGGGCGGTGCCGTTCATGGACGGCCTCGAGGCCCTCATCGCGGGGTCGGGAGCCTGGCTTGCCGAGCGGCTGCCGGACTCGTGGTTCCGGTCGCTGCTGATCGACGGAGTCTGGGCGGGCGTCGGGTCGGTTCTCGTCTTTCTGCCCCAGATCCTGATCCTCTTCCTTTTTCTTGGCATTCTCGAGGACTCGGGGTACATGGCGCGCGCCGCCGTCATCGCGGACCGCATGATGTACCGTGTGGGACTCCAGGGGCGAGCCTTCCTGCCGCTGCTGTCGGCCTATGCCTGCGCGGTCCCGGCGATTCTCTCGGCCCGGACGGTCGAAGACGAACGCGACCGCATGGCCACGATCTTCATCGCGCCGTTCATGACCTGCTCCGCGCGACTTCCCGTCTACGCGCTTCTGATCGCGGCCTTCATACCCGAACGCCCCCTGCTCGGGCCCCTGCTGGGAACGCGAGCGGCGACGCTTCTCGGACTCTACGCCCTGGGTACGCTCGCGGCCGTCGTCACGGCGTTTCTGCTGAAGCGCACGCTGCTCAGAGGCAAGCCGTCGTCGTTCCTGATGGAGTTGCCCTCGTACCGCGTACCGACGCTGCGTTCGCTCGGACTGCGGCTGTTCGACCGCACCAAGGTGTTCCTGCGGCGCGCGGGCCGAATCATCTTCGGTGTGACGGTCGTGCTCTGGGTGCTGACGCAGGTGCCCGGAACCGACAGCGGGGCGCCCCCCATCGAGGAGTCGGCGCTCGGCACGATCGGGCAGGTGATCGAGCCCGTCATCGAGCCGCTCGGCTTCGACTGGAGAATCGGCATCGGACTGGTCTCGTCGCTCGCCGCGCGCGAGGTGATCGTAGGCACGCTCGGGACCATCTACGGTGTCGAACGGGCCGAGGACGAGGGCTCGCTCGAGCTGCAGGCGGCGCTCCAGGAGCACCTCGACTTCGGCGCCGCGGTCGGCCTGCTGGTGTTCTTCGTCTTCGCCCTGCAGTGCATGTCGACCGTGGCGGTCATGCGGCGTGAGACGGCCGGGTGGAAGTGGCCGGCGCTCCAGTTCAGCTACATGCTCGGCCTCGCCTGGGTCGGGGCCTACCTGGCGAACTGGCTACTCTGACGTCCTACTCTGACGTCATCGCTTCACGTATGCGTTCGTGAAGATGAGACGCTCGAACTCTCGGTCGAGCGCGCGGCTCGTGAAGGCCCCCATCTCCATCGTGCCGGAGAGCGCCACCGAGTCACCGACCTCGAGCTCCGTGGGCGGCCCCGCGACCCAGTACTCTTCGTCGCCCGCTCGTAAGCGCGCGTAGGTGTAGCCTCCGCCGCTCATCGTCTCCAGCACGGCACCTTCCGGTCCCGTCGCCGCGGGCGCGGTCGTGCCGATGGGCGGGTGCCCCTCGGGCAGCGTCGCGTCGGGCGCCACGGGCCCGGGGTTGGCCGGCGCGAGCGGCTGGGCGCCCGCCGAGCCCCCGCTCCGGCTCGAGGCGACCACGATCAACGCGATGCCGACCAGCGCGAGGCCGGCGAAGATCGTCTTGTCCGACATGTGAATTCTCCCGGTGGGCCTATCGGTCGTCAGCGTCCGGCGGCCTGGCTCTGCTCGTCGACCGCGCGACGAATCTCGGCGACGTCGTACACCCGGCCGGCCCGAACGACCCACTCGATGTGTTCGAGGTCGGCGATCCGTTCCGACGGGCGCCCGTCGACGATCAGAATGTCGGCCACCTTGCCCGGCGCGAGCGACCCGTAGTCGGCGGCGTCACCCATCACGCGCGCCGACCCCAGCGTGGCCAACTGCAAGATCTCGACGGCCGGAATGCCGGCGAGCTCGTACAGCTCGAGTTCGGTCCGGTAGGTCGATCCGCTGAAGTTGTCGGTGCCCGGCACCAGCGTCACCCCGGCCTCGTGAAGCTTCGCGATCAGCCGAAGATAGGCCTCGGCGCCCGGATCGGTGTCGCCGTCGAGCAGGCTGCGACCGCCCATCCAGAGGTTGAAGGTGCCGTCGACCACGGTTCCCGAGCGCGCGAGGAACGCGACCAACGAGTCCATCGGCGCGCCGTCGACGTCGAACGTCGGGGCCACGGCGGCCGCGACCCCCGAGTAGGGGCGCATGGTCGGCAGGTAGAGCGAGTCGGGAAAGAAGGTCGAGAAGAGGAAGGCGGCGTGGTTGATCTCGTCGTACCCGAGCTCGACCGCCGCCTCGACGCTCATGCCCCGTGGAACGTGGCCGCTGAGGCGGAGCCCACGCTGCCGGGTCTCGTTGGCGATGGTCGGCACGAGATCGGGGTGGATCAGGTTGTAGAGCTTGATCTGTCGGTAGCCCA
>CBFGQV010000345.1:0-3559 GCA_965651045.1 uncultured bacterium | reverse complement strand
GAGCAAGACGAGGCCGACCCCGACCACGCGCGGGGCGCCGTGCTTCTCGAGCGCGCCCGTCAGGCCCTCGAGGCCGGCGACTACCCGCGCGCCGTGCAGCGCGCCTTCTACGCCTGCCAACTGCTTCAGGGGCGCTGAGCCCCGACCCACGCGCCTACATTTCGCCGCGGGCCATCTTCCTGAGCACCGTGTGCAGAATGCCGCCGTTCCGGTAGTACTCGACGTCGACGTCGGAGTCGAGCCTCACCAGCGCGTCGAAGCTCACCTTGCCGCCGTCGTCGCGCGTCGCCTCGACCTGGACCGTGCCGCCCGGCCGGAGCCCGGCCTCGACGTTCCTGATGTCGAAGACCTCGCGGCCCGTGAGCTCCAGGCTCTTCGGCGAGTCGCCGTCCATGAACTGCAGCGGCAGCACGCCCATGCCGACGAGGTTGCTCCGGTGGATTCGCTCGTAGCTCCGGGCGATGACCGCCTTGACGCCCAGCAGCACGGTGCCCTTGGCGGCCCAGTCGCGCGACGAGCCGGTGCCGTACTCCTTGCCGGCGAGCACCACGAGGGGCGTGCCCTCGGCCTGGTAGCGCATCGACGCGTCGTAGATCGACGTCTCCTCGCCCGACGGGAAGTGGATCGTGTAGCCGCCCTCGCGCCCGTCCAGAATGAGGTTCTTGATGCGTACGTTGGCGAAGGTGCCCCGCATCATCACCTCGTGGTTGCCGCGCCGTGAGCCGTACGTGTTGAAGTCGACCGGCTTCACGCCGCGCTCCTGCAGGTAGCGCCCGGCGGGGCCGTCCTTGGCGATGGCGCCGGCGGGCGAGATGTGGTCGGTCGTGACCGACTCACCGAGAAGCGCGAGCACGCGGGCGCCGGAAATGTCGCCCACCGCGGGCTCGTCGAGACTCATGCCCTCGAAGAACGGGGGATTCCGGATGTAGGTCGAGTCGTCGTCCCAGTCGTAGAGGCTGCCCTCTTCGGGCAGCGGCAGCGCCTGCCAGAGGTCGTCGCCCTCGAAGACCTCGCCGTAGCGCTGGTGGAACATGGCCGGGTCGAGCGAACCGGTGACCGTCTCTCGCACCTCCTGCTGCGAGGGCCAGATGTCGGCCAAGAAGATTGGCTTGCCGTCCTTGCCGTGGCCGAGGGGCTCGTTGTAGAGGTCGATGTCGATACGGCCCGCGATCGCGAAGGCCACGACCAGCATCGGCGACGCGAGGTAGTTGGCCCGCACGAGGGGGTGGATGCGCGCCTCGAAGTTCCGGTTGCCGGAGAGAATCGACGAGACCACGAGCCCCTTCTCCTGCACCGCCGCCGCGATCGGCTCGGGCAGCGGACCGGAGTTGCCGATGCAGGTCGTGCATCCGTAGCCGACCACGTCGAAGTGGAGCTTCTCGAGGTAGTCGAGCAGCCCGGAGCTCTCCAGGTAGTCGGTGACCACCTTGGAGCCCGGCGCCATCGAGGTCTTCACCCAGGGCTTCACGTCGAGGCCGGCCTCGACGGCCTTCTTCGCCACGAGTCCCGCGCCGACCATGACCGACGGATTCGAGGTGTTCGTGCACGACGTGATCGCCGCGATCACGATGGAGCCGTCGCCGATCTCGACCGTCTGCCCGTCGTAGTCGATCTCGACGTAGCGGTTGCGCGATCCGGGTCGGCGCACGGCCGTGGAGCGCACGGCGACCGCGGCCTCCTCGCCGTGGTGTGCCGATGCGACGCCGCTGTCGGCCGGTACCGGCACGTCGCCGCCCTCGCCCGCCCAGGTCTCGGCGGTGCGCGGCGTGTCGCCGTTCGGAAGGTCTTCGGCGCCGGGCAGCTCGAAGCCCGAGGGCACGAGCGTGGGCAGGTGCTCGTCGAACGCGGAGCGCAGCCGCGCGAGCGAGATGCGGTCCTGCGGCCGCTTGGGCCCCGCCACACTCGGCTCGACCGTCGAAAGGTCGAGCTCGAGGGTCGAGGTGTACTCGGGGTCGGGCGTGTCGTCGGTGCGGAAGAGCCCCATCTCCTTGCTCACCCGCTCGACCCGCTCGATCACCGCTTCGCTCCGTCCCGTGCCACGCAGGTAGCGGAGCGCTTCGGCGTCGACGGGGAAGAACCCGATGGTGGCGCCGTACTCGGGCGACATGTTCGCGAGCGTGGCCTTGTCCGGCAGCGACAGCTTGCTGAGCCCCGCCCCGTAGTACTCGACGAACCGGCCGACCACGCCGTGCTTCCGGAGCAGCTCGGTCACGCGGAGCACGAGGTCGGTGGCCGTCGCGCCCTCGGGCAGCTCGCCCGTGAGCTTCATGCCCACGACCTCGGGCAGGAGCATGTAGTACGGCTGGCCCATCAACACGGCCTCGGCCTCGATGCCGCCGACGCCCCATCCGACCACGCCGAGACCGTTGATCATGGTCGTGTGCGAGTCGGTACCGACCAGCGTGTCCGGGTAGGCGACCCAGGAATCCCCCTCTTTGCGCCGGTGCACGACCGACGCCAGGTACTCGAGGTTCACCTGGTGCACGATGCCGGTGCCCGGCGGCACGACCGAGTAGTTCTCGAACGCCTTCTGGGCCCAGCGGAGCAGCGCGTAGCGCTCGCGGTTCCGCTCGTACTCCTTCTCGACGTTGAGCCGGTACGCGGTCTGCATGCCGAAGAAGTCGACCTGCACCGAGTGGTCGATGACCAGGTCCGCCGGCACGACCGGGTTGATGCGCTGCGGATCTCCGCCGAGCGCCTCGATGCCGTTCCGCATCGCGGCGAGGTCGACGACAGCGGGCACCCCCGTGAAGTCCTGCAGCACCACCCGACTCGGCATGAACGGCACGTCGGCGCCGCTGTTGCTCGGGCTCCAGGCGGCGATCGCGCGCACGTGCTCGGGCGTCACGTAGCCCTTGCCCGCGTGCCGGAGCGCGTTCTCGAGCAGAATGCGGATCGAGAAGGGAAGGCGGTCGAGCTCGGCGACGCCGTCGCCCTCGAGCTTCGCCAGGTCGTAGATGGACGTCGCCCCCTCGCTGAGGTCGAGAGTGCGAAGAGCGCCGAACGGATCGATCGGATCGTGCTGAGCCACGGTGCCTGCCTCGGGTGGTGTCAGGGACGGCCGGGCCGTCCGGGGTCTCGTAGGGTGTTCGTGGGGATTCCCGGAAAGACTAAAGCCCTGCCGGGGCCCTGCACAGGGCAACCCCGGCGGGGCCGGATGGTTTCGCGGGCTCGCGGCGCGGCGGCGCCAGGCCCCGGGCGGCGACTGCACCCGGGCGGTCCGTCAGTCGTCGCCGATGCGGCGGAAGAAGCCCGAGGCGTCGATGTTGGGCGGAATGCGCAGCTCCACGCGCTCGTTACGGTTCGGGTCGACCGAGAGCGATTGGTAGGTGCGGCCGTCGACGACGAACATGACACGGAAGGTGAGGGCCCGGGGCTCCCAGGGAATCGCCATGTGCGCCTCGCCGCCGTTGCCGTGCACCGTGCCGAGCGTCTGCCGCTGACCGCCCGCGTAGACCGCATGAATGCGGGCGTCGTAGAAATGGTCGTTGAAGGCGTCGATGTAGACGCTGTCGGGGCGCGTGCCGGGCTCGGGCGCATCGCTCCGGAGGCCCGCGCA
>CBFGQV010000344.1:0-3569 GCA_965651045.1 uncultured bacterium | reverse complement strand
ACACATCGGCCCGAAGCTGACGAAACAGCCCGCCCGCCGGCACCGCCGAGCGGGCGAACCCCTGAGCCGCGAGCGCCGCCCCCACGGCGTGGGGCTCCGCCACACGGACACCCGCGACCCCGTCGACACGCTGGCCCAGCAGCTCGGCCACGGCCCCGCCCAGGTAGCTTCGAGCTTCCGGGCCACGGTACTCGAAGGGGGCGACCGCCACCCGTGTGCTCGGGGCGGGTTCGCGGTCGTTCGCCAAGCGCGTCGCCACGTGGGCGCCGAGCGCGACCAGCGTCATCGAGGCGAGGGCCGAGGCGACGAGCCACGGTCGCCAACGCGCGCGCGTTTGGGGCGCGTGGCCGCCGGGCACCCGCGCCGTGCGCCCGGGGCTCGGGGCCGACGACGGGGGGCGCGTAGCCGGATCCGGCACGTCGATGCCGTGGAGCCCCCCGGGAGTCCGCACCGGGGTCGCCGTCTCGAGTTCGAGGTGCGCGACCAGGCGTGCCGTCGCCTCGGACGGCGTGTCGCCCTCCGCGTCCAGATGACGCTCGAAGGCCCGGAACCGCTCGAGCGCCGAGGCCGCCTCACCCGCTGCGGCGAGAAGTGCCATCCCTCGGCGGAGCGCCTCTTCGTCGAAAGGGCCGGCCTCGTCCAGCCCGCGCCGGGCGAGCGCCGCCGCCTCTCCGCGCTCACCCCGCTCGAGGCCGGCCTCGGCCACCGCGAAGAGCGCTCGAACCGAGGCCGTCCGCATGCGACCGCGGGTCTCCTCGGCCCACCGGTCGAAGGCCGGGCTGCCGGTGAGGTGGAAGCCTTCGAGGAACGGACCCCCATACAGCGCCGCGAGCCGGTCGAGGTCCCCTCGCGCTTCGGCCTCGAGCCAGGAGCGCACGTCGACCTCGAGCGCGACCGGGTCCAGCCGAACCTCATCGAGCCCGCGCTTCTCCACGGCGCCGTCGCCGAGGTCCTGTCGAATCGCCCACAGGGCCTGGCTCAGCGCCTTCCGTGCCCTCGCCTCGTCGAGCTCCGGCCAAAGCATGCCCAGGAGCTCCGCGCGCGAGACCCAGCGTTCGGGCTCACGCGCGGCCATCAGGGCGACCAGCGCCAGCCGCTTGGGCTGTGTGAGCACCGCGGGCGGGTCCGGTCGGTCGATGCCTTCGAGCGTGCGGGTGCCCAGGAGGGTGAGGCGAAGGGGCATGATCGTGGAAGAAAAGGGGGCGCGAGCGAGGCGCCCGACCCCAGGAGAGAGTCAGAAGAATGCGCCGAGAACCACACGCATACATTACGCGGTCGGATTCCATCTAGCACCCCCACGACCCGGAGGCTTCGTTGTCCTCGACTCCCTTCCGCGCACGTTGGAGCTGGGCCACGGCCCTGTGCCTGACGTTTCTCGCCGCCGCCTGCTCCGGCTCCGACTCCGAGGGTACCGGGCCCGATCCCGACCCCGATCCGGACCCGACGCTCTCGGTGTCCGTGCAGCCCACCAGCCTCCAGCTCGAGCAGGGCGAGTCCGGCACCCTCACCGTCACCCTGGCGCGTGGCGGCGGGTTCGCCGGCGCGGTGACCCTCGCCGCGTCCGGCCTGCCCGCGGGCGTGACCATCGGCGGGGCGACGGTCGCCTCCGGGGCGACGCAGGCGCAGCTCACGGTCCAGGCGTCGTCCAACGCATCGCCCGGCGCTGCGACCGTGACGATCCAGGCCAACGGCGCCGGGGTGTCGGCCAACGCCACCGTCGCACTCCAGATCGACGAGAAGCCGGTCGGCACCTTCGCCCTCGCGCTCGCCCCGTCCGAGGTCGAGCTGACCCAGGGGGCCACCGCCGAGGTCGCCGTGACGCTCGATCGCTCCGGGGGATTCGCGGGCAGCGTCGAACTCGCCGTCACGGGAGCCCCGACGGGGCTCACGGCCGCGCTCGGCTCGACCACCTTGAGCGGTGACGCGACCGAGCTGGTGCTCACCGCGGCGAGCGATCTGGCGGCGGGCGACTACACGCTGACGGTGGCCGCCACTGGAGAGGGTACCGAGGCCCGTGAGGCGCAGGTCGTCGTGACGGTCGTCGAGACCTCGGCAGGGTCCTTCGAGATCTCGCTCGCTCCGGCGAGCCTCTCGGTGCAGCAGGGCGCCAGCGCGTCGTCGACGGTCACGATCGACCGCTCCGGCGGGTACGCCGGGGCCGTGACCCTCGGCGTCGAGAACGTACCGGCCGGTGTGTCCGTCCAGCTGTCGGAGACCTCCGTCGCCGGCGCCGAAGCGACGATCCAGGTGGACGTCGGGGCGGGCACGGTCGTGGGCGCGTTCACGCTGACCGTGCGCGCGAGCGGCACCGGTGTCGCCGACCGGACCGCAGATCTCGGCCTCGACGTCACCAGCGCGCCCGTGGGGGACACTGGAACGTGGTCGTTCTGCCCCGACGTGCCGATCTGGTTCGCGGTCAAGAACGGCGACGGAGCCTGGTCGCAGGTGGTTCCGACCGGGAACCGTTTCGACTTCACCATGACCTCGGACCGGGTCTCTGTCGCGTGGGTCAAGATGATCGCCGGCGACCCGGAGATGACCATTCTCTACGGCAGCCAGGCAGAGATCGAGCGTTACGGAGAACAGCAGTGTAGCGGAGACCGCACGGTGCAGGTCTCCGTGCCCGGGCTCGGCGTCATGAACCAGGCGTATCTCTCGCTCGGGGGATCGGCCGTCGTCGTGGCCGGTGCCGCCGGGACGCAGGGCACGTTCGAGAACGTCTCGGTCGGGCCGATCGATCTCTTCGGGGCGCGCACCGAGCTCCAGATCTCCGGTTCCACGGTCAACACCGTGGTCGATCGGCTCTTCCTGTCGCGGAACCTCGACCCTGCCGACGGAAGCTCGATCACGGTCGATTTCGCGGGCCCGTCGGCGTTCGCGCCCGAGCAGCGGAGCGTGACGGCCGTGGGCCTCGGCGGCGAGACCGCGCTCCTTACCATGCTCTACCTGACGCCGGGCAACACCGGGGTGATGTTCACCGAGACGGCCTTCACCGGCGCCGCGACGCGGACCTTCCCGGCGGTACCGGGAGCGCGGCAGGAGGCCGAGGACCTGCACGGCCTCACGCTCACCACCGAGCCCTCGAACGGCACCACGGGGGACTACCGCGCCGCCTCCATCTACTTCAAGGATCCGACGGACCGGCAGGTGACCTTCGGCCCCCTGCTGGCCGCGACGGACTTCAGCACCGAGGCGACCTCGCCGTATCTGCGGCCTCGCGTTCAGTACACGCGGCAGAACGAGTACGACAAGTACTGGTCGGTCAGCTACCGCCAGGGCGATCGTGGCGTGTCCATGCTCGTCACCGACGACTACCAGGGTAGCGACGACATCGACCTGACGCTGCCCGACTTCAGCGGCGTCGCCGGGTGGGACCCGACCTGGGGGCTGCAGCCCGCGACGCAGGTCACCTTCGCCTTCGTGGCCTCCGGATGGCCCGGAGAGGGTGTGGTCGGTCCGGTCGAGCTGGCGGAGGGCCTCGTGGTCCAGACGGGCACCCGTACGGGCACCTTCAATCCCTGAGGCCGACGACGGGCGCGGTGGTTGCCGGGGCGGGCCCGCTTCGAGGG
>CBFGQV010000343.1:0-3583 GCA_965651045.1 uncultured bacterium | reverse complement strand
CCCCCGTCCGCGCCGGCGGCGCCTCCGGTGTCGGTGGTGGCGCGCTCGCTCGCGGTGGGCGGTGCCCACGTCTGCCGCACCGGCGGCGGGGCGGCCTTCTGCCGCGGCTCGAACGACCGCGGTCAGGCCGGCACCGCCCGCGCCACGAGCCCGATGGTCGCGTTGGCCGCAGGGTTCACGCACAGCTGCGGGCTCGCATCGGACGGCGCGGCCTTCTGCTGGGGCGGAAACGAGCACGGCCAGCTCGGCGACGGCAGCCGGACGGCGCGTTCGGCGCCGGTGGCGGTCGCCGGCGACGTGCCCTTCCGCTTTCTCGTGACGGGCCTTTCGCACACCTGCGCCCTCGACGGGGCGGGGCGGCCCTACTGCTGGGGACGCAACGTGTCGGGCCAGCTCGGCGACGGCACCCGTGACGACCGGGCGGAACCGAGCCCGGTGGGCGGGTCGGTCACCCTCCGTACGCTCGCGGCCGGGTGGAACCACACCTGCGGCCTCGACGAGAGCGGGGCGGCCTGGTGCTGGGGCCTGAACGGCGACGGCCAGCTGGGCGACGGCACCCGTCTCGACCGGCTCGTACCGGTACGCATGCCGGCCTCACCCCCCTTCCAGCTGCTGGCGGCCGGCAACGCGCACACCTGCGGCGTGACCGGCGGCGAGGTCCAGTGCTGGGGCGACAACGGGCAGGGGCAGCTCGGCACCGGCGACGCGGAACCGTCGACACGCCCGAGGGCGGTCGAAGGGCTGCCCGGCCCGGTCGCGCGGGTGGCGGCGGGGGCGATGCACAGCTGCGCGCTGCTCGGCGACGGGCGCGTCTTCTGCTGGGGTCAGAACCTGCATGGGCAGCTGGGCGACGGCACGACGCAGAACCGTACGGCGGCGGCGCAGGTGGCCGGTGAGGTGCGCTTCCGCACCCTCGAAGCCGGCGGCGGCTCGACCTGCGGTGTGTCGGTCGATGGTGTCGAGCACTGCTGGGGGCTGAATCAGGCCGGCCAGCTCGGCGACGGCAGTCGCTCCAACCGTTCGGTTCCCACCCCCGTCGGAGGTTGACCGTGCTGCAGCGTCCCCCGGAGAGCCCCTACCTCGTACCCTTCGAGGGTGGCTTCTCGGCCGAGCGCGCACCCACCACGCCCCCGGACGGCACGGAAGGGAAGGGCGCGCTCAAGAAGCGACTCAAGGCCCTTCGGAAGCGTCTCGACGACCTTCAACGGGTGCTCTACGCCGACAACCGCTTCTCGCTGCTGCTGATCTTTCAGGCGATGGACGCGGGAGGCAAGGACGGCACGATCCGGGCGGTGCTCGACGGGGTGAACCCCGCGGGGTGCCAGGTCTTCAGCTTCAAGCAGCCGTCGTCGGAAGAGCTCGATCACGACTTCCTCTGGCGCACCGCCCGGCGGCTGCCCGAGCGGGGCCGCATCGGCGTCTTCAACCGGAGCCACTACGAGGAGGTGCTCGTGGTGCGGGTCCACCCCGAGTTCCTGGAGGGCCAGCGCATTCCGGGCGCCGAACCCGGTCACGAGCTCTGGCAGGAGCGCTTCGAGTCGATACGAGACCACGAGCGGCACCTCGCGAGGAACGGCACCGTCGTCTTGAAGTTTTGGTTGAATGTATCGGCGGAAGAGCAACGCCAGCGGTTTCTTGCGCGACTCGATGAGCCGGACAAGAACTGGAAGTTCTCGATCGGAGACGTGCGCGAGGCCGAGCACCGCGCGGCCTATCTCGAGGCGTTCGAAGAGGCGCTCGCAGCGACCTCGCGACCGTGGGCGCCGTGGTACGCGATCCCCGCCGACGACAAGCCGTACATGCGCGTACAGGTGGCCGAGCTGATCGTGCGTCAACTCGAGCAGCTGCCGCTCCGGTATCCCGAGCCCGAGGCCGAGGTCCTCGCGCGCTTCGACGAGATGCGCACCCTGCTGAGCTGAGCGGCGGCCGCGCGTCTTGTCCGCCGCGTCCACGGGCGTAGATTCCTGCCGACCCGTTCCTCTCGCCGTCACGGAAATCCCCACGCCATGAAGCTCTTCGGATACGTCATCGGAATCGTCTGGCTCGGCCTCGCCTTCGGCGCCTTCCGCACCTCGTCGGCCGGCTGGGCCGAGGGGCATTCGGACATCGGCTTCTGGTGGGGCGTGATCGGCGCGCTGCTCACGGTCGCCGCTCTGGGCTCGGTGATCGGCACGACGATCCACGCCCGCGCGCGCTCGCACTGAGCGGTCCGGACGTAGGTTCCGCCGCGCCGGCCGAGCGACTCCTCGCCATGCGGCCGTCGAAGATCGTCTGCGTGGGGCGGAACTACGTGGCTCACGCGCGCGAGCTCGGCAACGAGGTTCCGGCCGAGCCTCTCCTCTTCCTGAAGCCGCCTTCGGCGCTCGTCGCGGACGGCGAGGCCATCGTGCTGCCGTCCGCGTCCGGCCAGGTCGAGTTCGAGGGCGAGATCGGGCTCGTGGTCGGCCGGCGCATCAGGGGGGTGGACGAGGCCGTCGCGCTGGCGGCCGTCTCGCACGTCGTCGCCGCCAACGACGTGACCGCACGCGACCTGCAGCGCACCGACGGGCAGTGGGCCCGCGCCAAGGGATTCGACACCTTCTGCCCGGTGGGGGAGCCGGTTCCCGTCGACGGCCTGGACCTCGACCAGCTCGAGCTGCGCACGACCGTGAACGGCGTCGAGCGCCAGCGGGGCAGGGCCGACGAGATGGCGTTCGGCTTCGGGCGCCTGCTCGCCCACATCTCGGGCATCATGACGCTCGAGCCCGGCGACCTCGTGCTCACGGGCACGCCGGCCGGCGTGGGCCCGCTCGCGCCTGGCGACCGCGTGCGGGTCGAGATCGTGGGCGTGTGCGCGGTCGAAAACCCGGTCGTGGCGAGCTGAGTCGGGCATCACCGGCCAGGAACCGAGGGTCGGTGGGGGTTTACCACATGCGATGTCGGCCCCCGCCCCCCCTTCCGACGACGCGCACCCCGCCGGCCGCCCCCCTCTCGGGCGCGGCGACCGGTACCGTCGCACCCTCGGGTGGGCCTACGGCGTGTCGGCGCTCCTGCACGTGCTGCTGCTCGTGCTCTACCCGAGGCTCTTCGGCACGCTGCCCGATACCCGCATGCCGGGCGCGTCGGAGGCCGAGACGCAGCTCCAGGGCATCGAGCTGCTGAATCTGGTCGAGGTGGCGGCCGACGCGGCCGTGCTCGAACCGGAGCCCGAAGAGCCCGAGACCGAGCGCCAGCCGATTCCGGTCGAACCCGCCCCGCGCCTCCTTCAGCCGCCCGCCGAGACGCCCGCGGCCGCGCCGGCCACGCCCGCCGAAGACGCCGGGTCGAGCCGGACCGCCGCCGAGCGGCTCCAGCCGAGCACGAACGACGAGCGGCTCTGGCAGCCGATTCCCGACGAGATCGTCGCGCTGAGCCCCGAGCAGCGCGCCGAGAACCTGCTGCACGGCAGGCTCCAGGCTCTGAACGACTCGGCGGCCTTGGCCGCCGCGCGCGCGGCCCGCATGACGGACTGGACCTACACCGACGGCGACGGCAACCGCTGGGGCATCTCGCCCGGCAAGCTGCACCTCGGGCCGGTCACCCTTCCGTTGCCTTTCGGCTTCGG
>CBFGQV010000342.1:0-3588 GCA_965651045.1 uncultured bacterium | reverse complement strand
TGGTTGATCCGTCGTTGCTCCTCCTCGCCGTAGCGCTGCTACGACTCGTCGTCGCGCCTAGGCTGAACACACGCGAGACCCCTGCGCGCGGGGCACTCCCTTTTTTCAGCGACCTGCTAGGTGCGTGCGGTGGGCGGCGTTTGGTCATCGGGCCTCCTGCTCCGAAGGCGGCGGGGGGTCTCGATGGTTCCTACGATCACCGACGGGCCCGGGGTTCAGAGGGCCCCGACGCCCAACACTGTCGGTCCGTCGATTGTCGTACTCGCAAGTCGCGGCGGGCCGGCCGCCTTCAGGCGAGCCCCGGGCCCGCCCTCCGTGCCCTTCGCTCGAGGTCCATCATGCGCGTTACGCTCCCGCGCCGGCTGCCTGCGCCCCTTTCGTTGGCGGCCACCCTCCTGGCCACCGCACCGCTCGGTGCCCAGCTCACCACTCCGCTCGATTCCGCGACGCTCGCCGAATTCGAGTGGCGCTCGATCGGCCCGGCCAACTTCGCCGGGCGCGTGACCGACATCGAAGGCATCGGCAGCCCGTCGAAGACCTTCTACGTCGCCACCGCATCGGGCGGCATCTGGAAGACGATCAACAACGGCACGACGTTCAGGCCCGTGTTCGACGTCCAGAGGGTGATCTCGATGGGCGACCTCGCCATCGCCCCCTCCGACACGCTCCAGATCTGGGCCGGGACCGGCGAGGAGGACTCGCGGAACTCGATCTCGCCCGGCAGCGGCATCTACAAGTCGGTCGACGGTGGCGAGAGCTGGCAGCTCATGGGCCTCGAGGCGACCGAGGCGATCGGCCGCATCGTCGTGCACCCCACCGACCCCGACATCGTGTACGTGGCGGCGCTCGGCCACATCTGGGGGCACAACCCCGAGCGGGGGCTCTACAAGACGACCGACGGCGGCGAGACCTGGCAGCTCAAGAAGTTCATCAGCGACCGCGCCGGCTTCGTCGACGTCGTGATGGACCCCCGGAACCCCGACGTGCTCTTTGCCGCGAGCTGGGAGCGCGTGCGCGGGCCGTGGTTCCTCGAGTCGGGTGGACCGGGCAGCGCGCTCTGGAAGACCACCGACGGCGGCGAGAGCTGGACCGAGGTGGTGGGCAACGGCTTCCCGACCACGACCAAGGGCCGGATCGGTCTCGCGATCGCGCCCTCGAATCCCCAGGTCATGTATGCGATGGTCGAGGCCGAAGAGGAGGAGGACGGCAGCGGCGGCAACGGGCTCTACCGCTCGGACGACGCGGGCGCGACCTGGGAGAAGGTGAGCGACGAGAACACCCGGCCCTTCTATTACTCGCAGGTGCGGGTCGACGTGGCGGACCCGGACCGGGTCTACTGGTCGAGCACGCCGGTCAAGTACTCGAACGACGGAGGGCGCACCTCCGGCAACGCCACGGTCGGGCTCCACGTCGACCATCACGCGATGTGGATGGATCCGAACGACCCCGATCACTTCATCGTGGGCAACGACGGCGGCATCGGCATCACCTGGGACAAGGGCGGTACCTACGACTTCCCGAACACCTTCGCGATCGGGCAGTTCTACGACGTCTCGTACAACATGGACGTGCCGTACCGCGTCTGCGGCGGGCTCCAGGACAACGGCACCTGGTGCGGCCCCTCGCGGCGCGCCCGGGGCTCGATCGACAACCACCTGTGGGCGACCATCAACGGGGGCGACGGCTTCGTGACCGCCCAGCACCCGACCGAGCACCACATCGTCTTCGCCGAATCACAGGGCGGCAACATGGCGCGCATCGACATGCGCACCGGTGAGCGCACGGGGCTCCAGAAGCCGTCCTGGCGGGACCGCTACATCGAGTTCGAGGACTCGATCCTGGTGGTCTGGAGCGACACCACCGCGAACCCGCCGCCGAGTGCCCAGGAGCGCATCGACGAGTTCCGCCGTCTGCAGCGCGCGGACTCCTCGGCCAAGGAGCTCCGCTGGAACTGGAACACCCCGTTCTTCCTGTCGCCCCATGACCCGAACGTCTTCTACGCGGCCGCGAACCGCGTGCTCAGGAGCACGACGCTCGGCGACGACCTCGAGGTCATCTCGCCGGACCTCACGACACGGGACTCGGCCAAGATCCACGTCTCGACGCGCACGACCGGAGGCATCACCCCCGACGTCACCGGCGCCGAGACCCACGCGACGATCACGGCGCTCGCCGAGTCGCCGCTGATCGAGGGCATGCTCTTCGCGGGCACCGACGACGGCAACGTCTGGATGACGTCCGACGGGGGCGAGAACTGGCACGAGCTCACCGACCGGTTCCGGGGTCTGGTGCCCGATTCGACGTACGTGAGCCGCGTCGAACCGTCGAGCCACGACCGCATGCGGCTCTACGTCACCTTCGACAACCATCGCCGGAACGACTTCACTCCCTACGTCTTCGTGACCGACGACGGGGGCGAGACCTTCCGCTCGATCGGCGATGGGCTGCCCACCGACGGTCCGGGCTTCGTGCACGTGGTGCGCGAGGACCCGACCAATGCCGACCTGCTGTTCGTCGGAACGGATCTCGGCGTCTGGGTCTCGACCGACCGCGGGTCGCACTGGCAGCGCTTCATGCACGGCCTGCCCACCGTGCCCGTGCACGACCTGCGCATTCACCCGCGCGACCGGGAGTTGATCGCGGGCACGCACGGCCGCTCCATCTGGATCGTCGACATCGCGGCGCTCCAGCAGATGTCCGACGCGCGCATGGCCGACGCGGCGGTGCTCTTCGAGCCGGCGCCGGGCCTGCAGTTCGGCGACGCGTTCTCGGGTGGCGAGTCGGCCGGCCACGCCTGGTTCGAGGGTCGGTCACGGCCGTACGGCGCGACCGTCCAATACTATCTGCCCGAAGCGGTGGAGGGGCGTCAACTCGAGCTTACGATCACCGCGCCCGACGGCTCGCACTTCCGGACGATCCAGGGTGCCGGGCGCGAGGGCCTGCACGAGGTGCGTTGGGATTTCCGGGGTGAAGCGCCCGACCAGGTCACCGAGCTCTCGCCCGCCGAGCGCCGCGACAGCCTGCGCACCATGTCGACCATCGAAGCCGTCGCCGACTCGCTCGTCGAGCACGAAGGCGTCGACCGGGCGATCATGGACCAGATCATGGAAGCCGTAGCCTCGGGCAGCCAGCAGCGCCTGTTCGGCTTCTTCGGCGGAGGTGGCGGCGGGGGCGGGCGCGGCGACGCCGAGCGTCCGGGCGAGACGCCGGTCGTCGCGCCGCGGCCGGGCCAGGAGCAGGCCGGCCCGCCGGCAGGTGGAGCGCAGGGCGCGATGCGCCAGCTCTTCGGCGCCCTGCGCGACCGCGGCATGGGCTTCAATGCGTTCAACCGCCGAGGGGGTCCGCCAGCGCCGCTCGCCGAACCGGGGGTCTACACGGTCTCGATGACGGTGGGCGAGGACACCCTTCGCGTGCCGCTCGAGGTGATTCGCCACCCGTACATGCAGCCCGACGAGGCCGAGACGCGCGGCTTCTTCCAGGGCGTCGAGAGCTGGCGGGACCTGCTCAAGAGCATCGACCGCGGGCGCGTCGAGCTGCTCAGGGGCTGGTAGGGTCGGCCGAGCCGGTCGCCGGCGCCGCGAAGAGCGG
>CBFGQV010000341.1:0-3598 GCA_965651045.1 uncultured bacterium | reverse complement strand
CGCGGCAGCGCCGAGGGGCCTTCGGTGCGCAAGGTGCGCGAGGCCGTGGCCAGGTTCCGCGAGCGTCGGCCCGACGTGGCCGCCGACGGCGAGTTCCAGGCCGACGCCGCGCTCGTCGCCGACGTGGGCCGCCGCAAGGCACCCGATTCGCCCGTCGCGGGGCGCGCCAACGTCCTGGTCTTCCCCGACCTGGACGCGGGCAACATCGCCTACAAGCTCACCCAGCGACTCGCGGGGGCCGAGGCGATCGGGCCGATCGTCCAGGGGCTCGCCCGGCCCTGCAACGACCTGTCACGCGGGGCGTCGCCCGCCGACATCGTCGACGTCGCATGCCTCACCGCGCTCCTGGCCTGAAAAACACTTGTTTCGAGATCCTTGATCGCGAGGGGGCTGGCCGACTATTCTTCAACGATCTCTCGGCCAGGCCCTTACGGCCATGGGCCGGACCGACCGATGCGGAGGAAAACGAATGGCCTTCACGGTTGTGAAGAAAGACGGCGTCACCGTCGTCGACGTCGACGGACAGCTCATCGTAGGCAATCGCCAGGAGCTCAAGCAGAAGGTGCTCGAAGAGCTCGAGGCGGGGGAGCGCAAGTTCGTGGTCGACTTCGCCAACACCGGCTACATCGATTCTTCGGGACTCGGCGTGCTCGTGAGCCTGTCCAAGAAGATCCGGGAGCAGGGCGGAGAGCTCCGGCTGGCGTCGCTGAACGAAGATCTCCGGACACTCTTCGAGCTGACCAAGCTCGACACCCTGTTCCGTATCGCCGACTCCCGTGAGGAAGCCCTCGAGGGGTTCTGACGTGCCTCCGGACCTGGTCCTCGAACTGCCCAACGACCTTCGGGCGATTCCGGAGGCGGTGGACCACGTCGTCCGGTGCTGCTCGACCTGTGAGGAGCTGGCTCGGCGTCTGCGCCTGAACTTTCGGGTGAGCCTCACCGAGGCGTTGTCCAACGCGATGCTCTACGGCAACGGCTCGGACCCCTCGAAGCGCGTGAAGGTGGAGGTCCTCGTGACCGACACCCAGATCACGGCCAGGGTGATCGATCAGGGCGACGGCTTCGACCCGCAGGTCGTGCCCGACCCCACCACGCCCGAGAATCTGACCCGGCCGGGCGGGCGCGGCATCTTCCTGATGCGCGAGCTGATGGACGAGGTGCAGTTCAACGAGGCCGGAAACGCGGTGACCCTCGTGCTGCGCCTCGAGTCGGCCGAGCTGGGGGGAGCGGCGTCCGCATGACGGAGGGGCGGCCTCGCCGGCTTCCGCTCCCCGAACCCGTCCGCCAGACCATCGACGACCTCGCGCGCTACCTGGCGCTCGACCTGAGGCTCGTCGAATGCCTCGCCGATGGATCGCGGCGGCCGCTGCACCCGGAAGACCCCCACGCACCCCCTCGCGGACCCGCGTCGCGTCGCGCCCTCACGCTCGACGACGACTGGCGGCTGGAGATCGAGGTCCGCACGCTCGACGGCTCCCAGCCCGGCCCGGCGGGCGAGCTCGCGGCGGCCACGGTCGAGCGCATGCTCACCTTCACGCGCGAGATCCGCTTCTTCACCTCCGAACTCTCCGATCGGTACGAAGAGATCAACCTTCTCTACACGATCAGCGAGATTCTGGGGCAGGTCATCACCCTCGAAGACGCTGCCTACAAGATCCTGCACGAGGTCTGCGAGGTCATGCATGCGCGGCGCGGGTCGCTCTGGGTCCACGACCCTGCGCGGTCGACGCTTCGTCTGGTCGCGTCCGTGGGAGACGATGGCCTTCGGGGGCCGGTCTCGATCGACGACACCCGTTCTCTGACCGCGCGCGTCTTCCGTGACGGGGCGGCGGTCATCACCGGGGTCCAGGACCTGAAGGTGGGCGTCTCGGCGCCGAGCGAGGGCGGAAAAGACACCGTGCTCTCGGTCCCGATCCGCTACACCCCGCCCGAAGGCGACGCGCGCACGGTCGGGGTGATCAACCTGATCGGGCGCATGGACGACGAGCGCTTCAGCACTTCGGACCAGCGCCTGCTTGCGGCGATCGCCAGCCAGGTCGGGGCGGCGCTCGAGAACAATCGCCTCGTGCAGAAGAGCCTCGAACAGGAGCGGCTCGCCCGCGAGATGGAACTCGCGCACAACCTCCAGCTCAAGCTCCTGCCGCAGGTCGACCGGCTCAAGGACGCCGAGGTCGCCGCCCGGGTCGAGGCCGCGGAGATGGTCGGGGGCGACTTCTATCAGGTCTTCTCGCTCTCCGGTCGCCGGGTCGGCGTCATGATCGGAGACGTCTCGGGCCACGGGTTCCCGGCGGCGCTGATCATGGCGCTTTCGATCAGCGCGGCGACGATCTACGCGTCCGAGTCCGACACCCCTGCCCGGGTGCTCCGCCACATCGACGACGCGCTGCGCGACGAGCTCGAGACGACCGAGATGTACCTGTCGCTGGTCTACGCGGTCCTCGACGCAGACGCCGGTACGTTGGTCTACAGCAACGCCGGGCATCCCCACGCCTTCGTCATCACGGGCGCCGGCGAGGCCAGGCGCCTCGACGCCACCGACCCGCCCGTGGGCATCGCCGGACCGGACGCCTACGGACAGGTCGAGCACGCGTGGAACGCGGCGGAGGACGTGCTCCTTCTCTTCACGGACGGCCTTTCCGACACGCTGGCTTCGAACGTGTCGAGCGGCGAGACGCTCGTGGTCGAGACGGCCGTGGCCAACCGGACGCGCGCGCCCGCCGAGGTCGTCGAGGCGCTCTTCGCGCTCGACGGCGCGCGCCAGCCCGCGGCGCCGTCCGACGACCGTTCGGCGCTCGTGCTGCGAGGGGCCCCGCGCAGGTGAGGGCCAAGAAGTCGCTGGGCCAGAACTTCCTGGTCGACGGCAACCTTCAACGCAAGATCGTTCGGGCGCTGGGCGCCGGACCAACCGACCGCGTGCTCGAGATCGGCCCCGGCCGGGGCGCGCTGACCGAGCACCTCGCGGGGGCGGTGGGCCATCTGACGCTCGTCGAACTCGACGACCGACTCGCCGACGCGCTCGCCGCGCGGTACCGGGACCGGCCCGACGTGACCGTGGTCCACGACGACATTCTGCGCACGCCGTTGGCCGAACGGGTGCCCGACGTGGAGTCGCTGCTGGTCGTCGGCAACATTCCGTACAACATCACCTCGCCGATTCTCTTCCACCTGCTGGCCCGGCCGCGCCCCCGCCGCATCATCCTCATGGTGCAGTCGGAGGTGGCCGACCGCATCGCCGCCACGCCGGGCGGGTCGGCGTACGGCGCACTCGCGGTGGGTGTGGCGAGCGTGGCACGGGCCCGCGTGCTCTTCGGAGTTCCGCGCACGGCCTTCCGCCCGGTCCCGGGCGTCGATTCGGCGGTGGTGGAGATCGAGCCCCATCAGCCGCCACCCCTCTCGGCGGCGGACGAAGCGCGCCTGCGGACGCTCACCCGGGCCGCCTTCCAGTGGAGGAGGAAGCAGATGCGGAAGATCCTGCGCGACCACCCCGATCTTGCGGCGGGGCGCGCGAAGGTCCAGGCGCTGGAGCGCACCTCGCCGATCGACCTGGACCGGCGCCCCGAGACGATGTCGGTCGACGAGCTGGTGGCACTGGCCCGAG
>CBFGQV010000340.1:0-3603 GCA_965651045.1 uncultured bacterium | reverse complement strand
CGTTCCGAGCGCGGTCAACGTCCGTGTGTCGGCCGCGATCCCCACACTCTGTCGGCCAATAACGCAACACCAACTAGGACAGCCGCACCACCGAGCATCAGTGGGTAGGTTTCGGCAGGAAGGACTGAGAGAACGACGACGGCATACGTTATCAGCGCCACGCAGGCCAACGCTTGGTCGATGTTCACTCTCTGGACCCCCCTGCCCGGCTCTCTGTCTGCGGGCTAATGTCAGTTAACTGGTTTACTACCGAACCCCCACTTCGCGTAATCCACCATTCCGCACGATACCCCGACCCCTGGGTTCGCACCATCGCAAAGGGGCAGCCCCCGGCCTGCGGAGGCTGCCCCTTCGTCACGCACGCTCACCCCGCCCCGCCCCGCTCACCCGCGGGCGCAGCCAGGGTCGGCGGGGAAAGGCCGCGCGCTCACCCGCACTCGCTGTACCCGCAGACGTGGCACTTCACGCAGCCCTCTTCGAACGCGAACTGGCTGGAGCCGCAGTCGGGGCAGGCGCCGAAGAAGCCGGGCTGCTCCGAGCCGGTCGCGGCAGCCTGCGGGGCGGCCTGGATGCCCTCCGCGCCCGTGATGCGCGCCGGCACGGTGAGCGGAAGCGCCTCCTGCACGCCCTCCTTCTCTTCGAGGTAGCGCTCGATGGCCTGGCCGATGGCGTCGGGGGCGGAGAGCACCTTGTTCGGGCCCACGCCCACGGCGCGGTCGCACGAGATGCCCCGGAGCTGGTCCTTGATCGAGGTGATCGAGATGCCCGAGCGGAGCCCGAGGCTCACCAGGCGACCGATCGCCTCGGCGTCGGCCATGGCCGCGCCGCCGGCCTTGCCCAGGGTGCAGAACACCTCGAAGGGCCGGCCGTTCTCGTCTTCGTTGATCGTGACGTAGAGATCGCCCAGCGGCGAGTTCATCTTGACCGTGCGGCCGCGGAGCATCGAGGGGCGCTGCCGCTTGTAGCGGCCGGCGGCTGCGGTCATGTCACGGTCGCCGAGCGACGCCTCGAGCTCGGCGATGCGGCCCCGGAGCCGGTGCGCCTCTTCGCGCGAATCGGCCAGGAGCTGCTCGACCTCGGTCACCATCGCCTGCGCCTCGGCGGCCTTGGCCTCGGCTTCGGCGGTCGCCTCGTTCTTGCCCGTCTTGCCAGTCGAGAGCACCTGCATGGGCCGCGAACCGTCGCGGTAGACCGTCACGCCCTTGCAGTTCAACTCGAACGCGAGCTCGTAGATCGCCCGCACGTCGTCTTCGGTGGCCTCGTTCGGGAAGTTCGTGGTCTTGCTGATCGCCGAGTCCACGTGCTCCTGGAAGGCCGCCTGCATGCGCACGTGCCACTCGGGCGTGATGTCGTGCGCGGTGACGAACACGCGCTGCACCTCTTCGGGCACCTCGTCGAAGTGAATGTGGCCCTCTTCGGCGATGCGCTCCATGAGCTCGTCCGAGTACCAACCCTGCTCCTTCGCGAGGCGCACGAAGTCGGGATTCACATCGGGCATGAGCGAGCCCGCCTGGTTCCGCATGAACGCCACGGCGAAGAGCGGCTCGATGCCCCCCGAGCAGCCCGCGAAGATCGAGATCGTGCCGGTGGGCGCGACGGTCGTGAGGTTGCAGTTCCGGAGCCGGCGCATGGGGCGAATGCGCGAACCGTCGGGGCGGCGCGCGCAGCTCTCGTCGGGGCCCCAGATCGACTTCTCCCACGCCGGGAAGGTGCCCCGCGTCTCGGCCAGCCGCTCGCTCGCGATGCGGCTCTCTTCGTTGATGAAGGCCATGACCTTGCGGCCCATCTCGACGCCCTCGTCGCTCGAGTAGCGGAGCCCGAGGCGCACGAGCATGTCGGCCCAGCCCATGACGCCCAGGCCGATACGCCGGATCGTGTGCGCCAGCACATGGATCTCTTCCAGCGGGTAGCGGTTGGCGTCGATCACGTTGTCCAGGAAGTGCGTCGACAGGTGCACCACCTTGCGCAGCCCGTCCCAGTCGATGCGCTCCTCGGGGGGCAGGTCGGCGGGCAGATCGGTCTTCACGAACCGGCCCACGTTGACGCTGCCGAGGTTGCACACATCATAGCTTAGGAGCGGCTGTTCGCCGCAGGGGTTCGTCGCCTCGTAGCTGCCGAGCTCCGGCACCGGGTTGTACTCGTTCGCCCGGTCGATGAAGAAGGTGCCCGGCTCGCCGGTCTTCCAGGCGCCGTGCACGATCAGGTCGAAGATCTCGCGGGCGTTCTCCTGGCCCACGACCTCACCCGTGCGCGGGCTCAGCAGGTCGTACTCGCCGCCCGCCTTCACGGCCTCCATGAAGCGGTCGGTGATCGCCACGGAGATGTTGAAGTTGGTCACCTGCGAGGTGTCGTCCTTGCAGGTGATGAAGCGCCGGATGTCCGGGTGGTCGACCCGGAGAATGCCCATGTTGGCGCCCCGCCGCGTGCCGCCCTGCTTCACCACCTCGGTCGACGCGTCGTAGAGCTTCATGAACGACACGGGCCCCGACGCCACGCCCATGGTCGAGCGCACGTTGTCGCCCTCGGGGCGGAGCCGCGAGAACGAGAATCCCGTGCCACCCCCGGACTGGTGCACCAGCGCCATCGACTTGAGCGTGTCGTAGATGCCCGAGCGGCCGTTCGAGAGCGCGTCGTCGACCGGCAGCACGAAGCACGCCGAGAGCTGGCCCAGCGGCCGGCCCGCGTTCATGAGCGTGGGCGAATTCGGCTCGAAGGTGCCCGTGGTCATGAGCTCGTAGAACTGCCGCGCGACCTCTTCCACGGCGGCCTCGGAGGCGCCGTAGCGGCGGTCGGCGTCGGCGATCACCCGCGCCACCCGCCAGAACATCACCTCGGCCTCTTCGGTCGGCACGCCGTCTTCGTCCTTCTTCAGGTACCGCTTGCCCAGAACGATCTTCGCGTTTTCGGTCAGATCGGCCGGCGGAAGGTCTTCCGGCAGCCGGTCGTCGAAGATGTAGGGCGCGGGCGGGAAGGAGGGAATACGGCGGGACTCGAACGGCATGGCGGGACACTCCGGTGGTTGTGGACAACCCGTGGAAAAGCTTCGCGAGCAACGTTGAAAAACGGCGGAAGACCGCTTCCGCCGTGGAATCCGCTGTGGAAAGCTCTGCGGGGCACCACTAGTTCTAGGGGCAGAACCAACTTAAGACCCCAAGATCTAGTATGCAAGGCAAAAAATCGCTCACGAACCCGGTGATGGCACAAGCCGTTGTGGGACGGTCATTTCGGTGCCCGAGACGTCACCGGACCCCCGTAATGTTCGGGGTTTCTTCGGCAATATGGGCACGGCGAGCGGTCCGCCGCAAGCGTCTCGTGACCTTGTCTAGTACCCCGGACCCAGCCTCAGGTACGCGCAAGCGGGCGTCCCGGACGGCGCGTCGACCAGGGGGATCCCCACGCCGGCGCGGAGCGTGAGGGGCACGCTGAAGAACGTGAGGATCTCGGCCCGGAGTTCGGCCCCGACCGACGCGATCGCGCGCTCGCGGGGGCGGTCGTAGCCGCCAACCAGTAATTCCTTGCGGCACGGCTCGTATGATCTTAGTATCATTCATGGCTCGCGTGATGAGCCACCCCCGTACGAAGGAGGCTTCGTATGCTCCGACG
>CBFGQV010000339.1:0-3607 GCA_965651045.1 uncultured bacterium | reverse complement strand
TGGCCGGAGCCGGTCGCAGGCGCGTCCCCGCCTCCCGACCCTCGGAATGTGGGGAGAGATGAGGCATCTCAGCCCGGGTCTACGGACTGGCGTGACGTTAGGGCGGTTTCCCTTGTCCGCGACGCGGATTCGGATCGCCACGAGGGCGGTCCCTACGAGAGGGGGGAGAGCTGATTCAGTAATTCGTCGAGGGTGACCATCTCCGGGTCGCCGGTGCGGGGCTTGAGCTCGATCTTGCCGGCCTTGCGGGTGCGCGATGACACCACGGCGCGCCAGGGCAGGCCGATCAGGTCGGCGTCGGCGAGCTTGACGCCGGCGGTGGCGTCGCGGTCGTCCCAGAGCACCGAGATGCCGCGTCCTCGCAGCGTTCCGTAGAGCGCCTCGGCTTCGGCTCGGGCCTCCTCGTCCTTGCCCAGGTTGGCGAGGTGGACCCGCGCCGGCGCGACCGCCTCCGGCCAGACGATGCCCCGGTCGTCGTGGAACTTCTCGACGATGACGCCCATCAGGCGGGTGATGCCGATGCCGTAGCAGCCCATCACCGGGTATTGCTTCTCGCCGTTCCGGTCGGTGAACCCCATGTCGAAGTCGCGACCGTACTTCTGGCCGAGGTCGAAGACGTTGCCGACCTCCGACGCCCGCGCCTGCGCGAGGGTGCCCTCGCCGCACTTCGGGCAGTTATCGCCTTCCTTGATCTCGGCGATCTCGACGTTGACGCAGAACTCGCAGGCGTCGCAGAAGAGGATGTCGTCCTCGCCGGCGTCGGTCAGGACCATGAACTCGTAGGAGATCTTCTGCGAGAAGGCGCCGCCGGAGGCCTCGGTCACCTTCGCGGTGAGCCCGAGGCGGTCGTAGACCCTCAGGTAGGCGTCCTTGGCGACCTGGTAGAAGCGGTCGAAGTCGGCCTGGTCCTCGTGGAAGCTGTACATGTCCTTCATCAGGAACTCGCGGCCGCGCATGACGCCGGATTTCGACCGGAGCTCGTCGCGGAACTTCCACTGGACCTGGTAGACGTGCTGGGGGAGGTCGCGCCAGGTCTGCACGCGCGACATCACGAGCGGGGTGACAACCTCCTCGGCGCTTTGGGCGAGGGCGTACTCGCGGCCGGTGCGACTTTCCAGCTCGAAGAGGACGTCGAGCGTCTTCCATGCTCCCGTGGCGACCCAGTTCGCCTTCGGGTGGAGCATCGGCATCAGCAGCTCCTGACCGCCGATGGCGTCCATCTCCTCGCGGACGATGGTGCTGATGTTGTCGAGCACCTTCTTGCCGAGGGGGAGATAGGTGTAGGCGCCGGCCATCAGCTTCTCGACGAAGCCGGCGCGGGTGAGGAGCTCGGCGTTGGCGGTGACCTCGTCCTTCGGGACGTTTCGGGTGGTCTTCCCGAACATGGCGGAGTATTTCATGACGGTCAGAATAGCAGACGTCGTTTGGGCCTGGGCGTTGCTACAATGGCGCGACTTCGATCACGCCGAATCGCCCCAGGAGAGATCGCCATGGTCGCATCGCCCGCCACGACCCGGACCGACACGCCGTATCGCGTTTCCGTCGACGAGTACCGCACCTTCCGCGAGCGAGGCTTCCTCGTCGTGCACGAGCTGCTCTCGCCCGACGAGGTCGCCGAGCTGCGCCAGCACACCGAGGAGCTGATGCAGGGACGGCTGCCCGAGCAGGCCGGGCACGAGCTGGGGCGCCGCGACACGCGGGGCGACATGGGCGTCAGCGTGCAGCAACTCGCCGCGCCCCCGGCTGACCTCAGCCCGGAGGAGAAGGCCGACTACTTCCTGCGCATCCACATGCTGCACCGGCAGCTGGCGCTGCACGAGCGCTACCTGCTGCACCCGCGCGTGCTCGACGTGCTGCAGGCGCTGATCGGGCCGGACGTGCTGGCCCTGCAAACGATGCTGTTCATCAAGGGGCCGGGCAAGCCGGGGCAGGGGTGGCACCAGGACACTTATTACATCCCGACCCATCCGGACACGCTCTGCGGCGCGTGGATGGCGATCGACGACTGCGACGAGCACAACGGCGCGATGTGGTTCGCTTCGGGCAGCCAGCACGAGCCGGTCTACCCGCCGAAATCCGGCAAGGGGTTCGGCGACCGCGAGCTGGACGACATCGAGGGCGTGAGCGGGGTGAGCAACCCCGACGACGAGCAGAACGACCTGACGCGAATCGCGGATCGCTACCCCCACCTGCTGGTGGCGGCGAAGGCGGGCGACGTCGTCTTCTTCGGCGGGCACATCCTGCACCGGAGCAAGCAGAACGTGACGTCGGACCGGTTCCGCCGGGCGTTCGTCGGGCACTACTGCAACGCGCGCTCGTTCACGCAGTGGGGAGCCGACGCGCCGGTCGATCCGGAAACGGGGATGAGCAACGGCTCGCACATCCTGGCGCGGGGCGACACGCACCTGCCGTTCGCGACGCCGCGGTTCGGGACGCCCTGCGCGGCGCTGCTGCCGCCGGAGGAGCGGCGACGGGAGGCCGCGATCGCGGAGATGATGATGGGCGACATGGACAGCGGTCTTATGGGTGCCGAGGAGGCCGACCCGACGCTGGTAGACGACGACTGAGGCCGAGTCCGGATGCGTACGGGTACGGGAGGGGCTTGTCCCATCTCTCGTTGGGCCGCCTGACGGGCAGCCAGGGCGGCCACAAGGACCGCCCGTACGGGAGCTCCCGATGGCCGCCTGATTCCCCGGATTCCGCATGACCGGCCCGTCGTGGTATCGTCGCCTCACCGACGCAACGACCGATCCCGGAGGCGCTCGATGACCCGACCGCTCGCCGCGCTGCTGTTGATCCTCGCCACGCTGGCGGCCGCTGTCCCCGCCGCCGCGCAGACGCCAGTCGCGTCGCCGGCCCCCGGTGGGTTCGTGCTGGTGGCGACGATCGAGGCCGACGCGTGGGTCGAGCCGCTGCCGGAGGCGATGCCAGGCGTCGACCTCGGTGACCGGACCTTGCCGGAGGCGCTGCGGGAGGGCGGCTTCGTGATCTATTTCCGCCACGCGGCGACGGACACGGCGGCCGACCAGAACGTCGATCTTCAGTACTGCTCGACGCAGCGGAACCTGTCGCAGCTCGGGAAGGACCAGGCGGCGGAGATCGGGGTCGCGTTCGAGGCGCTGGGAATCCCGGTCGGGGAGGTGCGGAGCAGCGAATTCTGCCGTGCGAAGGAGACGGCGGAGCTGGCGTTCGGGAGGGTCGAGGTCGACCCGGGCCTGACGCCGCTGCCGGAGGATTCGGAAGAGGAGAAGGCGGCGAAGGCGGAGGCGTTCGCGGGGTTGCTGTCGACCCCGCCGGAGCCGGGGACGAACCGGGTGGTGGTGGGGCACCAGTCGAACATCGCCTCGGTGCTGCCGGCCCTGGAGTTGGACGAGGGCGAAGCAGCGGCGTTCTTGCCGGTAGAATGATCGCGATCGGCGCTCAATGATCGACCGTCACCGGATTGCTCTTGCACAGTTGTGGCGAGAAGCGCGACGCGCATCCGTAGTGCCGCCCCTGTGGCGGCCTCCACGCCGTCCCTGCCAACTGCCGAATAACGACGGCTCGTCGCCCAGCCAGCCCGACATGGCGATTCCCGATACGAACACGCCGCCACAGGGGCGGCACT
>CBFGQV010000338.1:0-3613 GCA_965651045.1 uncultured bacterium | reverse complement strand
GCTACCAGCTCTACTACCTGCTGGTGCATGTGAACCTCTTCGGGCGCGGGTACGTAGCCGGCACGGTGGAGCGGGCGCGGCGACTCCTCGCGGGGTAGCGCACGCGAGGCCTTGCGGCCCGGCGCTCGCGTGCGCCCTGGCCCTTCTGCTCGTGGTCCGGGCCGGCGGCGTCGCGGCCGCGGTGTTCGTGCCGGTCCGTCACCTGCTCACCCGTGCGAAGGCGGCACCGACCGTACCGCCGCCAGCCACGCCTCCGGTCCTGCCCTTACCGTGGCGGAGGCGCGAGGCGGCTCATCGCCACGCCCCCGATGACCCCCATCGCCAGACCGCCCAGGAAGAGCACGGCGACGTAGAGCAGGGCACCGGCCAGCCCGGGAATCCTCGGAAGGAAGCGCTCGTTGAAGAATACCGTCGACGCGGCGGTGCTCCAGCCGAGCAACGACGCCGGCAGCCACAGCCAAGGAGCGCGCAGGTGCCCCCGCAGAAGCGTCGCCTGCAGGGCCCCCACGAGCGCGCCGCCCAGCACCACGTTCAGGGCCAGCGAGAACCCGGTCTCGGGCCGCACGAGGCGCGCGACGTCGGAGGCCAGGAAGGGCGCGGCCATGCCCAGGCCCGACGCCAGCGTCCACGTCCGGCCCCGGCCGATCAGCTCGGCCGCCGCGCGCGATTGCAGCAGGCCGACGCCGAGGCCCATGCCGAGCCCGACGGTGAACTGTACGTCGCCGAGCCCGACGAGTCCGGTGACGCCGATCAGGGCCAGGACGAGCAAGAAGCCGAGCACCCAACCCACGAAGGTGAGGCGGGTCCAGCGGGTCCAGCGCCTGAGAACGTGGGTCGACATGGTTCGCGTGGCCGGGGGGAGCGGGACACCTCACCACCCTACGAAGGATCGGATGTCCAGAGTGTCAGGCGCATGCTGTTGCACGAGCGACCTGTGCGCCCGATCCTGTTCCTTCATGGTCACCACACCTTCCGACTCCGACCCGCCGCGGGCCACCCTCTTCGGCGAGATCAAGCGCCGACGCGTGCACCGCGTCGCGATGGCCTACACGGCGGGCGCGTTTGCGCTCGTGCAGGGGCTGGACCTGCTGGTCGAGGCATTCCTTTGGCCTCCGCTGGTGTTCCGCCTCGGCATGATCGCCGTACTCGTCGGCTTCCCGGTGGCGCTGGTTGTGGCATGGTTCTACGACTTCGACGAGGGGCGGCTGCGGCGCACGGGGGCCGACGGTTCCGAGCGACGTTCCAGCCCCGCGCGGTTCGCGGTCGGCGTCGGTGTGGTGCTCCTGGCGGGCGGCCTGCTCTGGTGGGTCCGGCCCGCGCCGGCGTCCGGAAACGTCGTGGAGGGCGCCGACGTGATCGCCGTGCTTCCTTTTCGCGCGTCGGGGCCGGGCACCGACGGGCTCGGCGAGGGCATGGTGGACCTGCTGTCGACCAACCTCGACGAGGTCGGCGACATTCGAACGCTCGATCCGGCCGTCGTGCTCCGCGCCTGGGCCGGACGGGCTGGCGGGGGCCCGCTGGCCGAAGCGGAGGGTGTCGCGCTCGGCCGGGACATCGGCGCCGGGTCGGTGCTCACGGGCCAGTTGTCGGTCGCCGGGGGCACCGCGCGGCTCACCGCCGAGCTGCTCTCCACCGTCGACGGCCGGGCGCTCTCGCGGGTCGATGTGGAGGGCCCCGAGGCCGACCTCTTCCGCCTCGTGGACTCGCTCAGCGTCGAGATGCTCCGTGAGGTCTGGCGCTCGCGCTCGCCGCTGCCGCGCCTCGAACTCGCGTCGATCACGACCTCCGACCCGGACGCGCTCCGGGCCTACCTCGACGGCGAGGCGCATCGCAGGCGCGCCGAACTCGACTCGGCCGAGGTGGCGCTGACGAGAGCGATCGACGCCGACTCGACCTTCGCACTCGCGGCGCTCCGGTTGAGCTCGGTGGTCGGTTGGCGGGATCCCGGAAGCGAGCGCGATACGGAAGCGCAGGCGCTGGCGGAGCGGCACGAAGGCCGGCTTCCGGCCTCGATGCGACGGGTCATGCGCGCGAGCATCGCGTGGGAGGAGGGCCGATTCGTGGAGGCCCGGGACTCGATCGAAGCCGTCCTGGCCGTCGAACCCGACGACCCGCTCGCGTGGTTCCTTCTGGGCGAGATCCTCTTTCACGGAAAGAGCAGCGCGGTCTCGGAGTTCTGGGACGTCGACACCGATTCGGTCCTCTTCGCGTTCCGGAGATCCCTCGACATTCAACCGCAGGACGCCACGGCGCTCATCCACCCCCTCGGTCTCACTCTCGAGCGGCTCGACCGGGCCGCGTTCGAGCGGCTCCTGGCCGAGTTCGAATCGGTGGCCGGCGCCGAACAGGCCGCGCCGATCCGGGCGGTGGGTGCCTTCACCTTCGAGGGCGTGGGCTCGCCCTCCGAGCTCTGGCTCGCGCTCGCGCGGAGCTACCCTGCCCTCCTGCCCCACCTTCCGCCGGTGCTGCTCGCGTCGGACACGCGAGACGCCGGGGCGTTCGTCGACAGCGTATGGGCCGCCGCGCGAGCGGGCGAAGCAGTGGACGGGTACTGGAACCTCATCGTGTCTACGCTTCAGGCACTCGGGCGCATGGACGACGCCGAGCGTCTCGCCGCCGAACGCCTCTCGATGGTCGATGCTCTGCGGTCATCGGCTTCGGCACTGTTCGTGGGCATCACCCGGTCCGCCGAGCCCCCGGCCGAGGCTCTCGAGGCCATGGGGGGCGTGTCCGTGTGGAGCACCTTCGAGCTCGTGCCCGGGCTCTGGCAGGGATCGACCGCCGACGCGGCGCGCATGCTGGAGCAGAGCGAGGTGCTCGAACGGGCCTTTCCACCGGAGATCGGTGAGATCGGTCGGGCGTATCGGCTGTGGGCGCGGATCGTCCAGGGCGACTCGACTGCGGCCGTCGCCGAGCTCGAAGACATCGTGCTCGGTTGGCCGTCGCTCGCCAGAGATTCGGACGTGCTGCCCGCCGACTTCGTCTATCTTCCGCTTCTTCGGGTGCGTGCCAACCAGCCGGAGACGGCCGATATCGCGCTCAGGCGGCTCCAGAGCCACCCGTGGTTCACGACGGAGATGATCGCGCCGCAGTGGATCGCCGAGGCCGAAGCGCTCGAGGCCCTGGGGCGTCCGGACGAGGCGCAGGAGCTCTACCAGCGCGTCGTTCGCCTCATGCGAGACGCCGACCCGGACGCGACGCTCTGGCGTGACCTGGCCGAGGCGCGGCTGGGTCTTCTCGGGGATTCCGGAGCCTAGTATTCGACCCGCAGGGCTCGAATGGAGTCCATCTCGAATCCGCCGTCGCCGGAGGGTACCGCGTGCCACCAGTAGATCAGGACGGCCTCGCCTTCCCTCCAGCCCCCGATGTCTGGTCCGCGCACGCGCGCATTCTCGCCAGGCTGGATCCAGGGTGCTCCGGGCCAGATGCCGAGGCTCAAGAGGGATCGCGAGGCGAGCTCATCATCGATCACGAAGTAGCTGATGCTGTCGGCCCGTTCGTTGGTGATCACGACCTCGAAGAGCGAGGCCGATGCCGTCACCTCGTCCGACGACGACGTGGACACGGGGTCGGAGCACGCCGACAGGGCCGCACCCAACAGCCCGACCCAAAC
>CBFGQV010000337.1:0-3622 GCA_965651045.1 uncultured bacterium | reverse complement strand
GCCGCCACACTGGGCGGACCGACGAGGCGCCACTCGGGCCGCTGGGCGAACAACGCCGCGTCGAAGTGGTCGGCGTGGTGGTGCGTGAACACCGACACGACCTCGCCCGGCGGCCCGAGGCTCGCGGGGTCATAGTCCATATAGCCGAAGGCCCCCGGCTCGTAGGGCAGGTCGACCAGCAATGACGTGGCGCCGTCGGTGAGCACCACGCCCGCATTGCCCACCATCTCGACGTCGAGTACCGCCGCCTCCTGGGAGGGCTGCAGAAGCAGGGCGACGAGGAAGGTCAGTGCGAGCTTCATGCGCCGCTCGCAGCGACCGACGCGAGGACGTCGCGCCGCTCCCTGGTCTCTTCCCGCAGTGGCACGAGATCCTCGTCACAGTCGCGCCAGAGATCGATGAGCAGGCCATAGTAGCGCAGGGCGTCCTCGACGCGTCCTTCCGCCTCGGCGATCTGGCCCAGCCGCTGGTACGCCAGGTGAGCATGGTCCAGGGCCTGGGCCACCTCCCGCGTGATGCGCACGGCCTCGTCGACGGGCAGCTGTCGTTCCCTGGCCAGCCGCTCGCGTAGGGACTCCCCCTCGGCCAGCGGCATGGTGTAGTACAGAAGCCCGTCGACTTCTCCCGAGTCGTACAACGTCAAGATGTTCGGATGCCGGAGCCCGGCCGTCGTCCGCACCTCGCGAAGGAACCGATCCGCCCCGACCGCCGATGCGAGGTCCGCATGGAGGACCTTCAGCGCGACCGCTCGTCCGTGACGAAGGTCATGGGCGAGGTAGACCGTGGCCATTCCCCCGCGGCCGAGCTCCTTCTCGACACGGTACCGCCCGGCCAGTGCCGCCTCGAGGCGATCGATCGGTTCCATTCCCGGCATGGCCGTCCCGCGTTGCGGTCGAGTAGCGACGAGGCCTCCGCGAGCCCGTATCCTCGCCGCCGAGGGCCTGTGCGCGCAATCGCGAGGCGTCGATCATGGCCCGCATCCCGTCAACGAATCGAGGCCAGGAAGCGGTCGACCTCGTCGATCGTCTGCTCGAACTCGACGATGAGGTCGTGCGTGCCTCCGTCGATCGTCACGATGCGGGCCCGGGGCATGGTGCGCACCGCTGGCGCCTTCGCCCCGGGTCGACGCATTCTTCCAGCCGACCGGCCGAGGGGGGATTCGCGGCCGGGTGGCACCAACCAGGGAGGTTGCGCGTGCGCGGAGACGGGGCAGGTCGGAGGGCACGTCGGGGCCTCGCACCGGCGATGGCGCTCGTTCTGACGTGCGCCTCGTCCGCCGAGGCCCAGCTCACCCGTCCGCTCCTTGGCCTCGACCACTTCGGCGTCGCCGACGGCCTGGCCGGCATGTACGTCGCCGGTCTCGCGGTGGCGGACGACGGCCTGCTCTGGATGCGCGCCAGCGGGTTTCTGGTGTCGTACGACGGGCTCACCTTCGAGACCCACGACCTGAATCGATTTCCCGGAGCCGACGGCACCCTTCGAGCGGTCGCGCGCGGGCGGGCCGACACGCTGTGGGTGCTCGCCGGCCAGAGGCTCTACTCCTACGTGAAGGGCGAGGTCAGCGTCCGCGCAGAGCTCGAGGCGGGGCAGCGCCCTCTGGCTGCTCTACCACCTGCGCGTCCGCCAGCTCCGGCAGCGCGAGGTCGTGCTGACGGGCATGGTCGACGAACGCACCCGCGACCTCGCCCGCGCCCAGCAGGAGACCCAGCAGGCGCTCGAGACCGTCGAAGCCCAGGCCGCCGCGCTCCGCTCGCTCGACGAGGCCAAGTCGCGTTTCTTCGCCAACGTGAGCCACGAACTGCGCACCCCCCTCACCCTGGTCCAGGGTCCGCTCCAGGACGTGCTCGACGGACGCCTGGGACCCACCCCCGCGCCCGTGCGGGAGCAGGTGGAGACGGTGCTCGCGAGTGGCCGACGGCTCGGCGAACTGGTCGAGCAGCTTCTGGACGTCGCCACACTCGAGGCGGGCGAGCTTCACCTGAACGTGCGCCGCGAGGACCTGGCGCCCCTGTTCGACCGTCTGGACCACGCCTTCGGCGCCCTGGCCCGCAGCCGACGGATCGACTTCGTGGCCACCATTCCCGAGGGCGCGATCGTCGCGACGGTCGACGCCGATCAGATGGAGAAGGTCTGGGCCAACCTGCTCTCCAACGCGCTCAAGTTCACGCCGGAGGGTGGCCGGGTGTCCTTCACCGTCGAGGCGGGAGCCGAGCTCGTGGTCACCGTCGAGGACGACGGCCCGGGCATTCCGGCCGACGAGCTCGATCGCATCTTCGAGCGCTTCCACCAGGTCGACGCCTCGTCGACGCGGACCCACGGCGGCACGGGCCTCGGGCTCGCTCTGGTCAAAGAGGTCGCCGAGCTGCACGGCGGCAGCGTGGAGGTGCGTTCCGAACCCGGACGCGGCAGCCGCTTCGTGGTTCGCGTGCCCGCCGCCGACGCGGCCGTCGAACCCACCGGCGTCCCGCGCCGCGCCCGACCGGTCGACGAGCCGATCCGCCCTGAATCCCCCGCAGAACCCCTGAGCGACGTCCGAGCGGTTCCGTGACGCGGGGCGGGTGCTGCCGTTCGTACCGCTCGATCCCCCCGGCAACCGGGTCGATCACGATCTCGCCACCGACCTCGAGGCGGTGCTCCGCGCCGGCATGGCCGACGAGGACTTCGGCATCGACGACATCGCGAAGGGGATGGCGATGAGCCGGTCCACCCTCTACCGCAAGGCGAGCGACGAACTCGGCACCTCACCCATGGAGCTGCTCTGGGGATACCGCCTCGACCAGGCCGCTCATTGGCTGCGCGAGACCGACGCCACGGTGAGCGAGGTGGCCTACGGCAGCGGCTTCAAGACCGTGCCGCACTTCACGCGGCGTTTCAAGGAGCGTTTCGGGACGACGCCGGCGGCGTGGCGGGAGGGGCGGTAGTGCCCTCGACCGGACTGCCGAACCGAATGCGGTGAGAATCGAGCGGACTCTTCGAGGTCGGGAACCGCGATGACGTACCGGGGAGCGCGCAGCATTGGATCACCTACTCGCATTGTCGGGTTCGCGTTGGTAGCAGACTACGACCCCACCGTCTCAGGAGCACCCCGGACCCTCACAGTAGAGGGTCACGAAGAGCTCGGACCGAAGCTTCCAGGATCCATCGACCAGGCGCCAGTGTGCCGCATAGCGCCCTCCGCTCCGTCGGGGCCCGTCCGGCGTCGTCCACGAACCCGACCACACACCGATCTCTACCGCCCGAACCCCCGACGCGCCGACTTCGATCTCGCTCGGGGTACGGACGTAGATCAGATCGTCGGCACGCGCGAACTCGACCGCCCACGCTTCCGCCTCGCCGGCCCTTCCGTGATACAGCTCGCCGCTCCCCGTTGTGATCTGATACTCGACATCGAACATGGACACGACGCCCGCGACGTCGTGGCGGGCGATGGCCGCGTTCGACTGCTCGCGAAGGGATCGGATCTCGTCGGCGGGGCTCTGGGCGAAGACGGGGCAGGCGAGCGCGACACTCGCGAGCACGACGACCATGGAGGGCTTCATCGGGTGATCACTCGAGCCTACCGGCCGCTCAACCCGTAGAGAACCACTTCGCTCACGCCCAGTTCGTCGACCTCCACTCCGAG
>CBFGQV010000336.1:0-3659 GCA_965651045.1 uncultured bacterium | reverse complement strand
GTCAGTTGCCGCCGCCGTGCCGGCGGATCATCTCGTCCTGAAGCTCCTCGCTCGCGAAGATCGCGACCTCGACACGGCGGTTCTCCTGCCGGCCGGCGTCGGTCTCGGTGGTCGCGACCGGCTCGGACTCGCCCCGGCCGACCGCGTCGATGCGGTCTTCGGTGATGCCGAGCTGCATGAGGTAGGTCTTCGCGGCCGCCGACCGGCGCTCGGACAGCGCCTGGTTGTACGAGTCGGTCCCGCGCGAGTCGGTATGACCCACCACGAGAACGCGCGTACCCTCGTAGCTGAGCAGGCTCTCGGCGAGCTCCTCGAGGTTGGTGCGCGCCTCGGCCCGGAGGTTCGACGAGTCGAAATCGAAGAGAATGCCCGAGTCGAAGGTCACCTGAATGCCTTCGCCGACGCGCTCGACCTTGGCGTTCTCCAGCTCGTCTTCGAGCTCCTCGGCCTGCTTGTCCATCTGGCGCCCGATGACGGCACCCGCGGTGCCGCCGATCACGGCGCCCAGGATCGCGCCCTTGGCCGTGGAACCGGCGCTCTCGCCGATCACGGCGCCGATGACGCCCCCTGCGGCCGCGCCGCCCGCGGCCCCCTTCTCGGTATTGCTCCAGCTCGCGCACCCGGTAAGGGTGAACACGCCGAGGAGCGCGGCGGCGATGCCTCGTCTGATATCGGTCGAAGAACGGTCGTTCATGGTATCAATCCTCGTTCTGTGGTTGGTCATGCCGCACCGTCCTGCACTCGGACGTCCATCACGTCCTACACCCGGGGCGCACACCACGAGCCCGAGCCCGAACAGCGGTGCCTCGGTACGAACGTGCAAGAGCCGTACCGGCATGACGCTTGCGTTTCTTGAAGCCAGTACCGCACGGTACACCGTCGGAACCACTCCGGCGTTCGTCTCATAGACAGGAGGTTCGTATGTTGGGCATCGCCATCACGCTGCTGGTCATCGCGCTCGTCGCGGCCGTTCTCGGGTTCGGAGGATTGGCCGGCACTGCCGCAGGGCTGGCCAAGATCGCCTTCTTCGTCTTCCTGGTCCTGGCCATCCTGGGCTTCTTCATGGGACGGCGTCCAGCCGCCTGACGAAGCGCACGGCTGACGGACTCCGCGCCGCCGCGCGCGGAGCTGAAGCCCCCGCTGGACCTGGCCCCCGGGCCGGGCCGGCGGGGGCTTGCGTTTGGGGCTGCGAAGCACATATTTAGGCTCAACGAAATTTGTTGCTCCCGACCCGGAAGGCCCCTGTGATCGATCCGCGTCTCGCCCTCGCCGGCTTCGCCGTGCTCATGGCGTGCATCGCGCTCCTGTTCTGGCCCGAGCGTGGGTTGGTGCCGCTGGTGCGCCGCTGGCGCCGAGCGGGATCACGGGTCGCCATGGAAGACGCGCTCAAGCACCTCTTCAAGAGCGAGCGCCGGGGCACCGAGGCGACGATCGAGGGGATCGCCGGCGCGCTCGGGGCGAGCCAGCAGGCCGCCGCGCGGGTGCTCGAGCAGCTTCGCGACGCCGGGCTCGTGTCGGCCTCCAGGCCCTTCGAACTCACCGACGACGGGCGAAGCTACGCGCTCCGGGTCATTCGCACGCACCGGCTCTGGGAACGCTACCTCGCCGATCGCACGGGCGTCGAGCCCCGCGACTGGCACGCCTCGGCGGAGGAAGAGGAGCACTGGCTGAGCGACGACGAGGTGGAATCGCTCGCGGCGCGGCTGGGGCACCCTCGCTACGACCCGCACGGCGACCCGATTCCGACGGCCAGCGGTGAGATCCCCGCCCCTCGGGGCATGCCTCTCTCCCGACTCGGCGACGGCGAGCGCGCCCGCATCGTACACCTGGAAGACGAACCCGCGGCGCTCTACGAGCGGCTGCTGGCGGCCGACCTCGCGCCGGGCCTGACGGTCCGCGTACGGCTCCGGGACGGCGGCCGCATCACGATCGATGCCGAGGGGCGCGCGGTCCATCTCGACTCGGTCGCAGCGGGGAACGTCACGGTCGAGCGGCTCGGCGACGCGCACGCACCCGCGGCGTCGGCCGCGGTCGGGGCCGACGAGACCCTCGCCGACCTCCGACCCGGCGAGACCGCCGAGGTGCTGGGGCTGAGCCCGGCCTGTCAGGGCATTCAACGAAGGCGCCTTCTCGACCTGGGCGTCGTGCCCGGCACGCGGGTGAGTGCCGAACTCAAGAGCCTCGGCGACGGTCCGGTGGCGTACCTCGTGCGGGGCGCGCTCATCGCGCTCCGGCGCGAGCAGCAGCGCTGGGTGCGGGTCCGCCGCACCGACACCGAAGAGGCCGCCTGATGGCCGTCCGGCTCCCCACCGTGCCCGCCGACCGGCACACCGGTGGAGGTGTCGCCGCGCACCGCAGCCGCAACCTCACCCGGCTCGGACTCGATCCCGGCGCATGGGACCGGCTGGTGGCGCTCGCCGGCAACCCCAACACCGGCAAGAGCACCGTTTTCAACGCGCTCACCGGACTCCGTCAGCACACCGGCAATTGGCCCGGCAAGACCGTGGTACGCGCCGAGGGCAGCTACCAGCATGCGAATCACCGCTACAAGGTCGTAGACCTGCCGGGCACCTATTCGCTCCAGGCCGGTAGCGCCGACGAAGAGGTGGCCCGCGACTTCATTCTCTTCGGGCGCCCCGACGTCACCGTGGTCGTGGTCGACGCCAGCCGGCTCGAGCGCAACCTGAACCTGCTTCTCCAGGTGCTCTCGATCACCGACCGCGTGGTCGTGTGCCTGAACCTCATGGACGAGGCCCGCCGCCACGGCGTCGTGCCCGACGCGGCCCGGCTCGAGCGCGAGCTCGGCGTGCCGGTCGTCGCTGCGGTCGCGCGCGAGGGCCGGGGGATTCCCGAGTTGCTCGAGGCCGTCGAGGGGGTCGCCAGCGGGCGTATCGCAACGAGCCCGACGCGGCTCGAGCGCTTCGCCGGCCCCGTCGAGGCGGCGATCGCCGAGCTTCTGCCGACGGTGGAGGAGGCGTTTCCCGAACTGCCCAACGCCCGCTGGGTCGCGCTTCGTCTGCTCAACGCCGATGAACGCGTCGAAGAGGCGGTGCGCTCGGGCGAGATCGGCCAGCTTCGCGCCGACGCGGCGCCGCCTCCGGTCACGGGACGGGTGGTGGTCGGAAGCGCCGGGTCGAGCGGCGACGCCGGGCCGGTAGCCGACGAAGTGGCGCGCGAGGCGGTGCTGCGTCGTGCCTCGGAGCTCCGCTGGACACTCCCCCCCGACTTCCACGACTCGATCGTCGCGAGCCTCTACGCGCGCGCGGAAGAGATCGCCGCCGCCGCGCTCGGCACGGCGCGAGCCCGCGCCAAGCGGACCTTCGACCGCACCCTGGACCGGTTGCTCACCAGTCCGTGGACCGGCTTCCCGGTCATGCTGCTGATCCTGATGGTGGTCTTCTGGGTCACGATCGCGGGCTCGAACGTGCCGTCGGGCATGCTCGCGACGCTCCTCGTCGACACCGTCCACCCCATGCTCCGGGGATTCGGCGAGGCGGTGGGGCTGCCCTGGTGGCTCAGCGGCTTCGTCTTCGACGGCGTATACCTCGCGACGGCGTGGGTGGTCGCGGTCATGCTGCCGCCGATGGCGATCTTCTTCCCGCTCTTCACCCTGCTCGAAGACTTCGGCTACCTGCCGCGCGTCGCCTTCAACCTCGACG
>CBFGQV010000335.1:0-3661 GCA_965651045.1 uncultured bacterium | reverse complement strand
ACCACCACGACCAGCAGGGCCACGACGCCCGCCAGCAAGCGCGTTCGTCCAGACTCCCTACGACACCTTGGGCATTTAGGTGTCAGAGACCGAGAGTGACATCGACAGCACGGGGCGACGTACCTTATTTTACTGTAATCACCATGAGATTTATGACATGATAACATGGTTGTGGAACGCATGATTATACGATTCATGAAGTACACGAGCGTCGCCTGGGCACTGAGCGCATCGTTGGTGGGCACCCCCGAGGCGCGGGCCCAGCACGAGCATGGAGAGGGCGACCCGCTGGCGCAGGTCATCGCCGCCGAACGGGCGTTTTCCGCGGCGGCCGTCGAGCGCGGCACCAAACAGGCCTTTCTCGACTTCTTCGCCGACGACGCGGTGAGCTTCGGTCCGGCTCCGGTCGTCGGGCGTGACCCGATTCGCGAGGGTCCGGAGATGCCGCCCCTCGAGTGGTGGCCCGCCGCGGCCGAGGTCTCGGCGGCCGGAGACCTGGGCTACACGACGGGCCCGTACCGTAGCGTCGGGCCCGACGGCGTCGCCCGTTGGGGCCACTACCACTCGGTGTGGGGCCGGCAGGCCGACGGAGGCTGGAAGGTGCTGATCGACCTGGGCGGCCCGCACGGCGAGGTGGCGATTCCCGAGACGGTCCGGACGCCCCGCAGGCCGCCGGCCGGTGATCCCGACGGGGCCGGCGCGGCCGGTCTCCTGGACGCCGACCGCGCGTGCTTCGCGCAGACCGCCGCGGCGGGTGCCGCCGTGGCCGCCGAGCGTTGCGCCTGGCCCGACGCCCGCATCTACCGGTTCCGCCAGGCGCCCTTCACCGAGGCCGCCGCGGCCGCCGCCGACCAGCGTGCCGCCGAAGAGCGCCTCGCGGGGTCGCCCCACGACGCCCGGGTCGCGAGTTCCGGCGATCTCGGCTTCACCTACGGCACGGGCACGATCGCCCGCACCGAGACCGGAGGCGAGGCGCGCGCGATGAGTTACGCGCGTTTCTGGCGGCGAGACGGGCGGGGCGACTGGCGGGTCGTGGTCGAGATCGTGCTGCCCCACCCGCCCGCTCCGGCCGGAGGCGCACCGTGAGTGACCTCGTGCTGGCTCAGGCGAACATCGCCACCATGCGCTACGACCCGACCGACCCCCGCATGGCACCCTTCGTCGACGCACTCGACCGTGTGAACGCCGAGGCCGACGACGCCCCCGGCTTCGTCTGGCGCCTTCAGACCGACGCCGGCAACAGCCTCGACGTGCGCGCATTCGACGACCCACGCGTGCTGTTCAACCTGTCGGTCTGGGAATCGATCGAAGACCTCTTCCGCTACACCTACCGGAGCGGGCACGCCGAGATCTTCCGGCGCCGGCACGAGTGGTTCGAGGCGCAGGAGCGGCCGCCGGTCGTCATGTGGTGGATTCCAAGGACGCACACGCCGACCGTCCAGGAGGCGCTCACCCGCTTCGAGTGGCTCTGGTCGAGGGGCTCGACGCACGCCGCGTTCGACTTCCGGACGCCCTTCGGCCCGGACGGAAGCGCGCTGGAGAGCCAGTGGCGGCGGCGTATCGGCGTCGGCGCCTCGTGTGCCCTGGTGCTCACCCTCGCGTGCGGGGGCGGGCCCGCCGTGCCGGACTTCGTCGACTGTTCGGTGTTCGGCGCCCCGGCACAGTCCGAGTACGTTCTGCCCTACCAGCCCGGCCAGCGGTGGGAGGTCGGCAATACGTTCGGGCACTACACGCCCCTCAACGGTGGCGTGGGGCTCTACGCCATCGATTTCCGCATGCCGATCGGCACCGAGGTCACGGCGGCGCGGGCGGGCACGGTCGTCGCGATCGAAGAGGGCTTCAGCGACGACGACCACCAGGACTACCACGAGAACTGGGTCATGGTCGAGCACGCCGACGGCACCATCGGGCGCTACATCCATCTCACGCGGAACGGGGCGCTCGTCGAGATCGGCCAGACCGTCGCCCAGGGCGAGGTCATCGGGCTCTCGGGCAACAGCGGCGCGTCGTCGCGGCCCCACCTGCACTTCGACGTGCAGAGCTGCGGGCCCAACCTTCCCCCCGGGTACAACGACCTGCCCTGCGGCCACACGGTGCCCGTCACGTTCCGGAACACGGCGGCCCACTCCTGCGGGCTCGCCGAAGACCGTTTCTACCGAGCCGACACCTTCACCCCGGACGATCGATGATGAGCCACGCAGCCAGGTACCTGATCGGACCAGCCCTTGCCGTCACGTCGCTGGCGGCGTGTACGGCCGATCTCGCCGACCCCGAGTTCTTCGAGCCGCCGACGCTGTACACGGTCACGGGCGAGGCGAGCGGCTCGAACGGCGGCTTCACCGTCACCTGCACGATGGACCTGGTCTTCGAGTGGAACGGGCAGGAGCGCCTCGAGGTGGGGCGGGTGTATGTCACGCGCGGGGGCGGCGAGGTCGAGCGTACCATCGAGCGGCCCGACGGCTCGGGACTGGTCTTCACGCCGTTCCTGTTCAGCGAAGAGAACCACGTGCGCGTGCTCGGCGCCGACAGCGTCGCGCTCGAAACGCCCGAGAACCGGGACACGGGGATTCCCTTCTACGACGGCCTCGCCCGCATGGAAGGCCGCGTCACCGGTCCGGGCACGGCCGAAGGCACCTGGACCTGCGGGCAGCTCGACATCGACGAAGACGGTGCGGGCGCGGTCGAGGGTACGTGGCGGCTGGCCCCGCGTTGAGGGCGCTCGCGCCGCGCTCGCTCGCACTCCTGCTTCTCTGGGCCGCGGCGCTACCGGCCCACGTCGACGGTCAGCCCGTCGAGGTGCGGCGCGTCTCGAGCGACGGCGCCGAGATCTTCGCGGAGCGACACGGCGGCGGACCGCCGGTGCTGGTGCTGCACGGATTCGCCGCCCAGTGGCGCCCGGAGCAGTGGCGCCATCTGCTGGCCGCGCTCGAAGGCCGCACCGTGATCGGCGTCGACCTTCGTGGTCACGGACGAAGCGGCAAGCCCCACGACCGGGGCGAGTACGGACAGAAACTCGTCGGCGACGTGCTCGCCGTGATGGACGCGTTCGGGGTGCCCCGGGCCGACGTGATCGGCTACTCGCTCGGGGGCTTCGTGGCGCTCGAGGCCGCTCGCCGACACCCGGAGCGCATTCGTTCCACGACGCTCATCGGGCAGGGGTGGACCACACCCGATGAACTGGCGGACATGGCCGCCGGCGCCGCTTCGTTGACGCGACTCGACACGACCACGCTTGCGCCCCGCGACCGCGAGAGCTTCCGCAGAAACGACGTGGAGGCGCTCGCGGCCCTCGTCGAGAGCTACCCGGACCTCGGGGCCGACGCCGCTCAGATCGCCGCGATCGAGACACCGATTCTGGCGTTGGTCGGGAGCGACGATCCGCGGGTCGAAAGGGCGCGGGCGCTGGAGGAGGCGCTACCCTCGGCCGAGGTGCGCATTCTTCCGGGGCGCGATCACGGCTCGATCGTCGACGACCCCGCGTTCGCCGAAGCCATCGCCGGCTTTCTGGGCCGTGTATCGCCGTCCCAGGCATCGCCCTCGGGGGATTCCCCGGCCGACACGCCGACCGCCGTCGACGACGGCGACGACGCCGACATCGATGCGCTGCTCGACGGCCTCTACGGCTTCCTCGATGCCATGCATCGACAGGACGCGGTCGCCA
>CBFGQV010000334.1:0-3662 GCA_965651045.1 uncultured bacterium | reverse complement strand
GGGGTGACGGGGCGCCGCGCCGTGCGGCGGTGGTCTCAGAGAATGTAGCGGCGCAGGTCCTCGTCCTTGGCGATCGAGTCCAGGACCTTCCGCACGTACTCGCGATCGACGACGACACTGCGCGTCGCGCCGTCGGGCAGATCGAAGAGCACCTCTTCGAGCAGCGTCGTCATGACCGTCTGCAGTCTGCGTGCGCCGATGTTCTCCATGCGCGTGTTCAGTTCGATGGCGATGCGCGCGATCTCGTCCACGCCGTCGTCCGTGAACTCGAGCGAGCCACCCTCTGTCTCGACCAGGGCCCGGTACTGGTTGAGCAGCGCGTTTCGGGGCTCCTTCAAGATGCGAACGAAGTCGGCCTCGGTGAGCTCCTTGAGCTCGACCCGGATCGGGAAGCGTCCCTGCAGCTCCGGAATCAGGTCGCTGGGCTTCGCCACGTGGAAGGCGCCCGCCGCGATGAAGAGAATGTGGTCGGTGCGCACGAGCCCGTACTTGGTCTGGACGGTCGAGCCCTCGACGATCGGCAGCAGGTCCCGCTGTACCCCCTCACGGCTCACGTCGGGCCCCGCGCCGCCCCGCTCGCCGGCCACCTTGTCGATCTCGTCGAGGAAGACGATCCCCATGTCTTCGGTGCGGTTCATCGCCTCGTTGACGACCTCGTCCATGTCGACGAGCCGGTCGAGCTCGTCCTGGAAGAGAATGCGCCGAGCCTCGGCCACCGTGACCTGCCGCCGCTTCGTCTTCTTGGGCAGCATGTCCTGGAGCATCTCGGTGAAGTTGTAGTCCATGCCTTCACCGCCCATCGGCACCATCATGCCGTCGATGTTCGGCGTCTGCTGGATTTCCACCTCGACCTCGCGGTCCTCGAGCTTGCCGTCCTGAAGCAGCCCGCGAAGCTTCTCGCGCGTACGGGCCCTTCGGCGCGCGATCGATTCGGCGTCGCCCCCGGCGTCACCCCCGGTCTCGCCGAGCTCGTCGCCCCGGCCTTCGGAGTGGCGGGCCTCGACGCCCTGTGGCCCGGCGACGAACACCGACCCGAGCGAGACGCGCCCGTTCTCGGCCGCCGTCTCGCCGACGGCCTTCTCGTCACCACCCGACGGAAAGAGCAGGTCGAGCAGCTTCTCCTCGACGCGCTGGTCGGCCAGATCGGCCACTTCGTCTTCGCGCTCGGCGCGCACCATGTTGATGGCGCCGTCGACCAGGTCGCGAATCATGCTCTCGACGTCGCGCCCGACGTAGCCGACCTCGGTGAACTTGCTCGCTTCGACCTTCACGAACGGGGCGCCGGCGAGCCTCGCGAGCCGCCGCGCGATCTCGGTCTTGCCGACCCCCGTGGCGCCGATGAGGATCAGGTTCGCGGGCACGATTTCGTCACGCAGGTCTTCGGGCACGCGTTGGCGGCGCCAGCGGTTCCGGAGCGCGATCGCGACGGCCTTCTTGGCGTCGTCCTGCCCCACGATGTAGGTATCGAGCTCCGCCACGATCTGGCGGGGCGTAAGCCACTCGGCCCACTCCTCATCGCTCACCCCGCCGGAGTCACGCGAGGGTGTGAGGTCGATGGTGGGAGCCTTCGTGAGCGTCGGGTCGTCGTTCATGATGGTGACCTTCCTCGTCCGGTCGGCGCGTCAGGCCTCGCCGCCGAGCTCCAGGACGGTGATGTCCTGGTTCGTGTAGATGCAGATTTCGCCGGCGATGCGCAGGGATTCCCGCACGATCTCGCTGGCGCTCAGATTCGAATGGGCCCGCAGGGCGCGAGCGGCGGAGAGCGCGTAGCTGCCGCCCGAGCCGATGGCCGCGATGTCGTCGTCGGGCTGAATGACGTCGCCGTCGCCGCTGATCAGGAAGAGGCTCTCACGGTCGGCCACCACGAGCAGCGCGTTCAGGCGCCGCAGGTAGCGGTCGGTGCGCCAGTCCTTGGCGAGCTCGACCACCGCCCGGGTGAGGTTCGCCGGAAAGCGCTCGAGCTTCTCTTCGAGTTTCTCGAAGAGCGTAAAGGCGTCGGCCACGGCCCCCGCGAAGCCGGCCAGGATCGTGCCGTCCTTGAGCTCGCGCACCTTGCGGGCCCGCGTCTTCACGACGGTGTCGCCGAGCGTCACCTGGCCGTCGCCGCCCAAAGCAACCCGTCCGTCCTTCCGCACGGCCACGACCGTCGTGGCCCGGATCTCGCGATGCCGCAATGCGTCCTCGTGGTGTCGAAGCTCAATGCCGGGGTCCGGGGGATTCCCGGGCCGGGGGAGTAACGATAACAGTCTGCCTACTTGGCAGGGAGTGGGGCGGAGGAAGTGGGGCCGTCAATCCGCCCGGGGGTGCGCGTCCCGGTAGACGCGTTTGAGCCGCTCGGTACTCGTGTGCGTGTAGATGCGCGTCGTGGAGAGCGACACGTGCCCGAGCAGTTCCTTGACCGCCATGAGGTCGGCGCCGGCGTCGAGCAGGTGGGTGGCGAAGGTGTGTCGCAGCGAATGGACGCTCAGTTCGTCGTTGGCCCCCGCGGTGCGAAAGAGCGCCCCGACGATCTTCTGAATACCCCGCCGCGAAAGTCTGCGCCCGGTGGGGCCGACGAAGAGCGCACGCCGGTCGTCGGCGGTGCCCCGCCCGAGGCGCGCCGCCTCGTCGCGCCGGGGCAGATACCGGCGGAGCGCGACGATCGAGGCACGCGTCAGGGGCACGATGCGCTCCTTTCGCCCCTTGCCCAGCACCTTGACCTGCTCGGCAACCAGGTCGAGGCCCGCGAGGTCGAGCCCCTGGAGCTCGGCCAGGCGAAGGCCGCTGCCGTAGAGCAGCTCGAGCAGCGCCAGGTTTCGGGTACCGGCCAGCGTGTTCTCGGCCGCGCGCGTCTCGGCCACGTCGAAGACGGCGCGCACCTCGTCGCGCGTGAGGTGCACGGGCAGCCGCTTCTCCTGCCGTGGCGCGCGCACCGCCCGCGTCGGATTCGAGTCGATGCGCTCTTCGAGGTGCAGAAACCGGAAGAAGGCGCGCACGGCCGACAACTTGCGCCCCGCGGTGCGACGGCTCATGCCCCGCCGGTCGAGCCAGCCGAGAAAGGCTCGAAGCGTGAGGCGGTCGACGGTCACCCACCCCCACTCCGGGGTGCCGTAGTAGCCGGTGAGGAACTCGGAGAACTGCCCGAGGTCCCGGCCGTAGGCCTTCACCGTGTGAGGCGAGAGCTGGCGTTCGTCGGCCAGGTGCCGCAGGAACTCGGCGACCTCTCCGCCACTCTCCCGCGGGGTCACCTCTCCGGCGCCCCCGCGCTTTCGGCGCCGGGGGCGAGCACGGCGGGGGCCACGGCGGGCTCGACGCCGACGTCCCCCATCCAGCGAACGAAATCGTCCAGCGCGCGTGCCGCGAGCTGGACACGCTTCTCCTGCTTGTCGCGCACGCGCTTCGGCAGCGGGTCGACGAGCCCCCAGTTCGAGTTCATCGGCTGGAAGCGCTTCGGTTCGGCTTCGCGCAGGTAGCGGTAGAGGCCGCCGAGCATCGTGGTCGGGGGCGGCGTGCGGGGCGCCTCGCCGCGGAGCAGCCGGTCGAGGTTGAGCGCGGCGACCGCCCCGCTGGACGCGGATTCCGTGTAGCCCTCGACCCCCGTAAGCTGGCCCGCGAACACGACCTCAGGACGCTCCGGCAACCCCCCGTGCTCGCTCAGACGCCCGGGAAAGTTCAGGTAGGCG
>CBFGQV010000333.1:0-3669 GCA_965651045.1 uncultured bacterium | reverse complement strand
GTCGTCGGGCGGTTCTAGTCGGTCGAGCTCTGCGTCCGGCCGCCCTCCGGGCGGGCCCGAATCCGCTCGAACTGGACCTGGCGAGGGTGGAGGAAGCCTTGACCTCGTTCATCCGGCACGAGGTGGTCGAGCGGCGGGGGTTCGAGCGCGTCGTGGTCGGCGTATCGGGCGGCGTCGACTCGGCGGTCTCGCTCATGCTGGCGTGCCGGGCGCTCGGCCCGGAGAACGTCTTCGGGTTCCGGCTGCCGTACCGCACGTCGAGTCCCGAAAGCCTGGAGCACGCCGACCTCGTGCTCCGCGCGACCGGCGCGGCCCAGCGGACGATCGACATCTCGCCCATGGTCGACGCCTACGTCGAGGCGCACGAGCCTGAGGCGGACGCGCTCCGCCGCGGCAACCTGATGGCCCGCATGCGCGCCGTCACACTCTTCGATCAGAGCGCGCGGCTCGGGGCGCTTCCGCTCGGCACCGGCAACAAGAGCGAACGGCTGCTCGGCTACTTCACCTGGCACGCCGACGACTCGCCCCCGATCAACCCGCTCGGCGATCTCTTCAAGACGCAGGTATGGGCGCTGGCGCGGCACCTCGGCGTGCCCGAGGTCATCGTCGACAAGCCCGCGTCGGCCGACCTGGTCAAGGGGGTGCACGACGCAGACGAGCTGGGCATCGACTATCATCGCGCCGACCCGCTTCTGTACTGGCTGGTGCAGGGGTGGGGGCCCGAAGACCTCGTCGCCGCAGGGTTCGATGCCGACGAGGTCGAGCTGGTCTGGCGGCGGCTCGCGGGCACGCACTGGAAGCGCGAACTGCCTACGGTGGCGGTGCTGTCGTCGAGCGCGATCGGTGAGTTCTACCTACGCCCCGTCGACTACTGAACTACGGACCGGAATTCCCGCCGTGGAGACGGCGACGTAGCGCCTCGAGCGGGGGCAGCGGCGTGAGTTCGCCGTCGATGATCGCGGCCAGCTCCTCTTCGCGTCGCCACACTGCTTCGAGTTCCGCGACCTCCATCTCGAGCTTCCGCAGCTCGCTCGCCTCGTTCGACGCGATCTCGAGCGCGAGGGCGCCGGTGCGCTGTAGGTCTCCGAGCCGGCGCCCGTCACGCAGGAGAAGGGGTGTGAGGCGCTGGGGCTCGCCCACCTGCTCGATCAGCCGCGTAGCCCGGCGCACCTCTTCCGTGTCGGCGCCGGCGAAATGCTGGTGGGCCAGAATTCGGCGGAGCATGAGCCCGCTCGCTTCGGCGCCGGGGCGGAATCCCCCGTCGTGCACCTCGCCGCAACGCGGACAGGCCCCGACGATCTCGATGTCGCCGTCGCTCGAGGGCATGAGCACGAGGCTCTCGCGCTCTTTGAAGCTCAGGCGCCGGAACTCGTGCCCGCACGACGCGCATCGGGCCTGCCCGCGCCAGGCGTCGGACCCGAAGCGGAACCACCGGGCACCGCCCTTGATCGCGTCGGGTGCATAGCTCGAGAGCCACCAGGCGCCGAAGAGGCCGAAGGCTCCGGTCGCCCAGCCCCCTGCCACCAGCGCGCCGGTTGCGATGGCCGCCGTCGTCGAGACCCGCGCGTAGCGGTTCCGCCTCGACAAGAGCTCGCGCCCGTAGCGCCACCACGCCTCTTCGGTCCGGCTCGCGCCGCCGACGCGCACGACCGCGAGCCCGTCGAATTCGAGGAGCGCGATGCGTTCGGTGCTCGAGAGCACGGTGCCGCGGTCACGGGTCGCGCGCTCGAGCTCTTCGAGCGCCTCCCACCGGTCTTCGATCGGCACCAGCGACCAGCGCCGGCACGCCGGGCAGACGAGCCAGAGGCGGCCGCGCTCCGGGTCGTAAGCGACGCGGCGAGCGGGCGGCAGATGCTCGAGCACCTGTTCGCCGCCGAATGCCGACCCGCAGACGAGACATCGCATCACGCCTCCTCCGTAGTCCGGTCGCGCGCTACCTTTCCGTTCATGATTCTCGTCATCGACAACTACGATTCGTTCACCTTCAATCTGGTGCAACTGCTCGGCGAGCTCGGCGCCGACCTCCACGTGGTGCGCAACGACCAGTGGAGCGTCGAACAGGTGCGCGAGCAGGGCCCCGATCGGATCGTGCTCTCACCGGGCCCGTGCACGCCGTCCGAGGCGGGGGTCAGCGTCGAGGTCGTGCAGGCACTGGGCGCCACGATTCCGATCCTGGGGGTCTGCCTGGGCCACCAGGCGATCGCCGAGGCGTACGGCGGCCGGACCATCCGGGCGGCGCGCACCGTGCACGGCAAGACGACCCCCATACGACACGACGGCCGGGGACTCTTCGAAGGGCTCCCGTCGCCGCTGACGGTGACGAGGTATCACTCGCTCACGACCGACCCGGCCGTGCTGCCCGGCGAACTCGAGGCCGTGGCCTGGTCCGAGGAGCCGGGCGAGGAGGGCGAGATCCAGGCGCTCCGCCACCGCGAGCACCCGGTCTGGGGGGTGCAGTTCCATCCCGAGTCCCTCTTCAGCGAGGGCGGGCGCGACCTGCTCCGGAACTTCCTCTCGCTCTGAGGTTCCTGGAGGCCCGTGCCCGGGCGTGGAAACGCCTTCCCGGTCAGGGAAGGGGCAGGGCCACGAGAAGCGCCGTGACCGCCAGCACCGCCAGCCCGAGCCCCAGCCCGAGCGACGCGGGCACGCGGAGAAGCCCCGGCCTCGGGTCGGCCCGAAGCATCGGCCGGATCGTGCGCCAGTTGTAGAAACCCAGCGCCGCCGCGAGCCCGAAGAGAGCGAGCTTGAGGGCGAGCGTGCGTCCGAACGTCGTCGTGAAGAGCGCACCGAGACCGCCCAGGCGGTCCCAGTTGTTGAAGACGCCGGTCACGACCAACACGCCCACCGTCACGAGCGCCACCCGCGAGAAGGCGTCGACCGCGCGGGGCAGCGTCGCCGGCTCGGACGCCGACGCCGGAAGCACACCGAACACGAGAAGCAGGAGCCCGCCCATCCAGACGGCGGCCGCGCACGCGTGCAGGGCGTGGATCGCGACCACCAGCGCTCCCCCCTCGGCGGCGTGTCCTCCGCGGGCGGCGCCCACGGCGATCAGCACGCCGGCCGCTCCCGCGAGAAGCCATCCCCAGCGCGCGTTGCGGGACCGCGCCACGAGCAGGCCGAGCGCGAGCAGCGCCACACCGGCGCCCTGTGCCATGAAGGCCCCGCCCCAGGCGCTGCCGAGCACCCGAGCGAACCCCGACGGCCCGAGGCCCTCGCTGCCGAACGCCTGGACCGCCTGCACGCCGAGCAGGAGCGGAAGCGCGAGCAGCCCCGCCGCCACGCCGGCCCAGGCGACCCCGGCCATGCGGGTCTCGACGCCGGCGGCGAAGGCCTCGCCGGCCCCCGCGCGAGCGGTCGGGGCGAGCACGAGCGTGCGGAACGCGAATCCCCCGAGCGCAGCGGTCATCGTGAGATAGAGCAGCCAACGCGCCAGGGCGCCGACCGTGCGCCCGTCGCTCGCCGCCTGGCCCGCGGACGCGTCGGGCGCGACCTCGGTCAGCTGGGCGTCGCCGGGAAGGGCAGGGGTCGGAGCGGAGGCGGTATCGGTCTGGAGCGGCGGCGGATCGTAGCGCACCGCGAACGCGTAATCGCCCCGGAGCGCGTGGCCGTCGGGTCCGGCCGTGCGCCACTCGACCCGGTAGGACCCGGACGGCAGGGCCGCGGCGAGGG
>CBFGQV010000332.1:0-3680 GCA_965651045.1 uncultured bacterium | reverse complement strand
TGATCACCCCCGCCGCGGCACCGCGCGAATCTGGACCATGCCGCCCTCGTACGTGTGGTGGCCCACGATCTCGAGAGGGTAGCGCCGCGTGAGGCCGGCGAAGAGCGGGTGCCCGGCGCCGAGCGCGACCGGCGCGAGCGTGATCGTGAGCTCGTCGATCAGGTCCGCGTCGGCCGCCTGGCGAATCAGGTCGCCGCCGTCGATGTAGACGTCCTTTCCGCCGGCCGCCTCGCGGGCCTGCGCCAGTATGTCGTCGATCGACCCCGACACGGCCCGCACCGTTTCGCGCACACCCTCGCCAAGGGGTCGGCGCGTGGCGACGAGCACGGGGCGGTCGCCGTACCCCCACCACGTCATGCCTCGCACAACGTCGAAGGTGCCCCTCCCCATCAACACCGCGCCGACGTCGGCCATGAAGCCGTCGAAGGTGAGCGCGCCCGGGTGCGTCGGGCCGCCCTGATTCACGGCCTCGGGGCCGGTCAGCCATGAAAGGTCGTCGCCCGGTCCGGCAATGAATCCGTCGAGCGAGCTGGCGATGTAGACCCGCACGCGACCCTTCATGCCTCGTCCGCTCCCTCTTCCGCCTCGAGCATCTCGAGAAACCGGTTCACCTGGTCCATGCCGTACACCGGAATGCGGACGAGCGCGCCCTTGTTGTGGGTCCGGCCATGCCGGAACCCCAGTTGCCGCAGCAGCGTCATGATGCGCTTCGCCTCGGCCTCGGTGTACGCCGAGAAGCGAATCTCCACGCCCTTCTTGTAGGTCTGGGCGTCTTCGCGCGCCACCCGCTCGGGGTTCGGCCACCGCATGTGACCGTTGCGCCGGTAGTAGGCGACCAGCTCACGGGCTGCCTCGCGCGCGTCGGAGTGTTTGGTCATGCGTGCCGTTCCCGGTCCAGGCGTTCCTCGATCGGTGTCGGTTCTCATGGGCCCGCGGTCGGTCACGTCGATGCGTTTGCGGTGGCGTCGCGGGGGGGGGGAGTCAAACGATAGGGTCGTCGGGGGCGCCCGGCAACGCGCCGCGCAGGGCGGCGCGATGTGGCGCGTAGCCGCCAGCAGTTCGCTGAAGATAGGGGGTGCCCCGTGATGGGCGCGTGCACGGCCGCGGGTGTTGCGTGGCCGAGGAGCCGTCCGTTATTTGGCGGCCATGTCCCGATTCCGCGATCTGCTGGCCGACGGCCGCCAGCGCGCCCTCCTGCAGGCTACGGCGGTCTTCGCCGCGTCGAGTTGGGTGGTGTTGCAGGTGCTCGACGTGCTCATCAACAACGGCATCGTGCCCACGTGGGTCTTTCGGGGGGCCCTGATCCTGCTGCTCGTCGGCCTGCCGGTGGTGCTGGTGACGAGTTTCGTGCAGGCGAGTCGCGCGGCGCCTGCGTCCGAGGGGGGATCCCGTGAGCCGACGGGCCAGCCGGCGCACGGCGGGCCGTCGCCCGGGGGCGAGGTGTCGTCGGCCGACGGCGTCGAGTCGGCCCGGGAATCCCCTGCGCACCAGCGCCTCTTCACATGGCGAAACGCGGTGCTCGGCGGCGTGGGCGCCTTCACGCTCCTTGGCTTCGCGTCGGTGGGCTACATGGGGCTTCGGGCCATGGGCGTGGGCCCGTTCGGCACGCTCCTGGCCAAGGGCCTGATCGAAGAGGGAGCCCAGGTCGTGGTGGCGGACTTCGGCGACGGCGGCGGCGACGGCGAGATGGCGGGCGTGGTGAAGCGGGCGCTCCTCATCGACCTCATGCAGTCGCCGCTGCTCCGCGTGCTGGACGGCGCCGAGCTTCGCGAACCGCTGGCGCGCATGCAGGTAGCCGACGGCGCCCCGGTCACCGCCGAGGTGGCGACGCAACTCGCCCAGCGAGAGGCCTACGCTCTGGTCATCGCCGGCGACATCGCGCCGCTGGGTACGGGCTGGCTGTTGACGGCGAGCATTCACGGGGGCGACGGCTTCGAGCGCCTGGCGGGGTTTCGCGAGACCGCCCGGGACGACGGAGAGCTGGTCGACGCCGTCGAGCGGCTGTCGCGTTCCATTCGGGACCGAGTGGGCGAGTCGCTGCGCTCCGTGCGCACCGGCCCGCCCCTGGCGCAGGTCACCACGGCGTCGCTTCCAGCGCTCCGGGCCTACACGCGGGGCGTGCAGGCCGAGGCCGTGGGCGACACGCGCACCGCGCTGGCCGAGTTCGAGCGCGCCGTGACCCTGGACTCGACCTTCGCCATGGCGCATCGCAAGATCTCGGTGGCGCTGGGCAATCTGGGTGAGCGACCGGCCGATATGCGCCAGGCGGCGCGCCGCGCGTGGGAGCTGTCAGAGCGGTTGCCACCCCGGGAACGCCACTTGGCCACGGGCTACTATCATCAGCGCTACTCGGGCGACGTCGAGGCCGCCCTGCGCGCGTTCGAAAGCGCGCTGATGCTGGACTCGAGCGACGTGGCGGTGCGCAACAACCTGGCGGTGACCTACCGGTTTGTCGGACGGCACGAGGACGCGGTGCGGCACTTCAGCGCCGCGGTGCAGCAGCAGAACAACTGGGTACTCTGGTACAACCTGGCCTTCGAGCGCCACCTCATGGGTGACATCGTCGGCGCGCTGGCCACCTTGGATTCGGCGACCGCGGCGCTTCCCGGCTGGAACCGGGCGCATCGCTTCCGGGCGCTCTTTCAGGCCTCGGCCGGCGACCTGGAAGGTGCTGACGCATCACTCAGCGCGTTGGAAGCGGTGGCGTCGACGGCGCTCGAACGCACCGAGGCCCGGCAGCTTCGCTACGCCCTGGCAGCCAACCGCGGGCGCGTGGCCGAAGCAGAGCAGGCCCTCGACGCGCCGGGCGCCGAGCTCTTCATGGCCGACCCGGCGTATCTGGCCGTTGCCCGCGCCAGGCTCAGGCTCCTGGCGGCGGACACGGCGGCGGCCGTGGCGCTGGCGGCCGAGAGCGTCACGGCGGCGATCGCCGGCCGGACCGACGCCAGAGAGCTCGACTTCAGCGCACTGCTGGAGGTGCTGGTGGAGGCCGGCGCCCTGGCCGAGGCGCGACGTACCATGGAGCTGTGGGACCGGACCTTTCCGCGCAGCGAACGCGGAATCGAAAGCGGCGTGCCGTCGGACCTCTGGTCGGTGCGCATGGCGTCGCTGGCCGGCGACCACGCCGCAGCCATGTCGGCCCTGGAGGCCCTCCTGCGCGCCGCGGGCTCCGGCGCGAACGAGATCCAGTATGCGCTGGGGCGGGTGCACGACGCGGCGGGGCGCACCGACCTGGCCGTGGCGGCCTACGAGGCCTGGCTCGCCCAGCCCGAGCCGCTCCGGGCCTGGGATTTCCTGGCCACCACCTTCACCCTCCGTCGCCTGGCAGAGCTCCACGAGGCGGCGGGCCGACGGGCGAAGGCGCTGGAGTATCTCGCGCGCTTCGCAGAGCGGTGGCAGGACGCCGACGCCGAGCTTCAGGGCCGCGTGGCGGCGGCGCGGGCGGCGCTCGCGGCGATGTAGACCCCAGGACACGGAACGAGGGCAATGCAGGGAGTCGAGGGCTTGAGCGGCTGGTCGAGGGGAGCGCGAATGATCGGGTCGGCCCTGGCTCTCCTGGCCGCCGCCTGCGGCGACGCGGGCTCCGGCCCCGTGGACGACGACCCAGGGCCGCTGCTCACCGGCACGGTACACGCGGTCGGAGGCGGGAGCACGGCGGGGCTCTGGGCCGTGTGGCGCGG
>CBFGQV010000331.1:0-3680 GCA_965651045.1 uncultured bacterium | reverse complement strand
GGCGAACAGGACGTCCGGAACCCTCTGGACCTCATCGAGCACCATCGGGCCAGGCCGGTTCACCAACTCGTCCGGAGTCCTCTCGGCAAGGGCCCGCACGTCGAGGTCATCGAGCGTATGGTAGGCCCGGCGCCCGGGAAGCAGGTCTGCGACGAGCGTGCTCTTGCCCGTTTGCCGGGCCCCTGTGACGACCACGACCGGCATGGTGCGACCGACCCGCTCGACGGTGTCGGTGAGTGCCCGGGGGAGAGGTGGCTTCGCCATGACGTGCATGATAATCATTCACGTCGTGAATATCCAGCAGGAAGGCCGGGAGGCTTGCCGACTCACCGCGGGTCAAGCTCGACCGCTACCGGCTCACGCAGAGGGAGTAGCGTGTCAGCCCACCTCGCGACCCGTTCGACGCACGCGAGGACCCACACCTCGCCGTTGTCGAAGCAAGCACTATCGGGGCCTGGCAGTTCCACCCATGCGATCAGCGAAACGGAGCGCTAGTTCCCGCCGACGCGCGGGGGAGCGTTCCCCGGATGGCACGGGTCGTCTGGCCTCATCGGTGGACCGCGATCTTGAGCCTCCCAGCATTCCACCTGCCACCGGGCTCTCGGGTTGCGGACGAGGTCGGGTGCGCCGTGGAGGTCACTCCAGAGCAACTCAGCACCGACGCTCGGGCCGAAAGACAAGTTCTCGAGTCCGCCCTTCTGAGATCGTCCCGAAGAGCAGATCCGTGGGCGACCAGTCCAGTTCGTCTGCGACGAAATACGCGACACTACTCGCAATCTCAAGTACGCGGTCCGCCATCACCTCATCGTCGTGATCCCTCGCATACTCGAGCAACTGGATCATCGCAGCCTGATGGTCTGCTCCGGGGGAAAAGCCAGGACAGGGAAGCCCCTCGAAAGCCCTGCTCACAACAGAGTAGATATCGGTCCACTCATCTCGCATACCCAGGCTCACTTCGCCCGCAGCAATCCTCTCGACGAACTCGATCAGATCTTCACCATCCTCGAACACCGGAAACGGGCAGGGTGGCAGGCCTTCAGCTTGCGCCGCAAGTCCACCCCCGCTCCCGCCCTGGAGGGCGAATATGATCATGACAACCGACCACGATCGGTACCATGCGTGGCTGAACATCTTCACGGCAGACTCCGTCTGGACTAGAAGCAGGGGGCGTCGAACGACCAGCGCTGCCCTCATGATTCCAGGCCGCTTGAATCGAACGGACCAACCCATCACCCCCTCTTCATCGTGATCCGCCTTGCTTCGGCACCCGGCCCGGCGTTGAAGTTCTGTGATCTCGGACAAGAGCACCAGGCAGCGCTCCAACCCGTAGGGCTACGTTACCCCCCCGTATATGATGCGGAAGGCCTTGCTATAAATCACTGTCCCTACGTCGTTTACAAGTACGCTTACATGATTACCCAGAGGAACACGAGGCCGCGCACCAGCAGGCGAGACCTACTCGAACGGTACGACGTACCGCGCCACGTACTGCTCCTCGAAGCTGCCCGTGCGCACCGCCCAGATCGTGTCGCCCCGAATCACGACGCTCGCCGTGGTCGGAAAGCCCGAGTAGCGCACGTCGTCGGGCAGCGGCACGATGGCGATGAGGGAGCCGCCCTCGTCGAACACCGAGAAGCGGCCACCGCGATCCGCTACGCCGAGCACCTCGTCGAAGCCGCTCATGGCGGCGATCTCGGCCGACACCTCGACCGGCTGGGCGGGTGACGTCTCGAAGACCCAGACCTTGCCGTCACCGCCCGGAACGATCCTGCTGTACTCCGGCCGGAACTCGGGCATGGTGCCGATCGGGGGCACCCAGGCCGTCTCGAAGAACCGCCGCTCGTCGTCCGGAATGACCGGGTCGAGGTTGGGGCGGGCAAACGTCGCGGTGTCTCCATCTACGATGCGCAGGAAGCGGAAGTCGTCGTTGCACCCCAGGTAGAGTTCGCCCGAGGACCCCAACGCCGTGATGGTCGAAGGGAACCATGGGTCTCGAAGGTCACGCCAGAAGCCGTTCCGGTAGGCGAAATCGTAGGGCTTGTCGCAGGACCCGCCACCTGGTCCGACGTAGAGCGTGTCGGTAGCGTCCGGCCACACCCTGAGATACTCCGGGCGCGGGAAGTCCACACCGTCCGAGCCCTGGTCAGGCACCAGCTTGACCCACACCTCACCGTTGTCGAGCACGTTCACCGCCGATTCGTCGTAGGCGTTCCAGAAGCGCGGTGTCGGTCTGGTGTGGATCAGCTCGAGGTCTCGATTCCAGATGTAGATGCGCTTGTTTCCCGCGTCCCATGCGGCCAGCAGGCCGGCCCCGTAGTCCATCGCCCGGGCGAACCGAGTCTCGCCGGGTCCCTCGCCCTCTCGCGCGAGCGTGCGCACGAACGCCCCTTCGGGTGAGAAGACCTGAATGCCGCGCCCGGCGTCGGACACGAAGAGGCCGCCGTCCTCGGCGACCGCGAAGCTCGACACCCGTGTGAACGCGGACTCATCGCCCTGCAGGGTTCCCCATTGGCGGTCGAGTCGAGGCAGGAGCGTGTCGGGCTCCGCCTGGCGGCTGACCGGCCCTTCGGCCGAGCAGGCAGGCAGCGCGAGCAGGGCGAGCAGCAACAGGTCACGACGTGCACGCATGGGGAATCCCAGGGAAGGAACGGATTACGTATCTACATTTGTAAAAGATACCCGATCCCGGGATCCTACAACCCCCCGCGCTTCGTCCAGAGCAGCACCACCCCGCAGCGCGCGTCGCTGTCCAGGAACTCGGCGGGTGTCTCGGCCGGGCCGCGGTAGATCTCGATCGCGGCGAGCGACGAGGGGTGCACCATGTTCACCGCGCTGGCGGCCTCTTCCGCGCGGCTTTCGCCGGCGCCTCCGCTACCTGAGCGCGGCAAGCGTGTGATCTGCACGCCGTCCAGGTACACGTGGGGCGAGCACCCGCTTCGGCCGAACCGGAGTTGAGTGCCGTTCACGTGCACCTGGCCGCCGTAGATCTGGAGTATGTCCGTCGTACGCGTGGCGCTTCGCTGGCGTGTTTCCAACTCGTCGCCGAGCACGACGGTACCCCAGGCCGACGCTGCGCGTCGGCGCACGTCGGCCAGCATTCCACCGGAGCTGAAGCGGACGGCTTCGACGATGATCGGGTCGAGCTCGATGGGCCGGGGCGAGAGCAGGATCTCGATGCTCACCGATTGTCCGCCGCCGAGCACGAGGCTGCCCGATGCCTCCGCGAACCCCAGGTGGGAAACCGAGAGATCGACCGCACCCACCGGTACGTCGTCGAATCGGAACTCACCCTCGGCTCCGGAGGTCTGGCGGCGGCCGTCGACCAGGCGTATCTCGGCCCCCGCGACCGGGCGCCGTCCATCGGCGGTCACCACGCGGCCCGTCAGAGAACCCGTCGACCGCACGTCGTCACCCAGCACCAGCGCGAGTTCGGCCGTGGCCTCGTCTCCTTGCCGTGCAGCTACGGTGTCGCGCGCCTCGCCGAGCCCGCGGACCGACGTTCTCACGACATACCGCCGTGGGTCGATATCGCAGAAGGCGAAGCGGCCCTCTGCGTCGGCGATCGTGGATCTCGCCTCGCCCGAATCCTCGGGCACGAGCCAGACGCGGGTCCCGCCGACCGGCACCTCCGTCGCGGCGTCCCGCACGCGCCCGACGACCGAGGCCCGCGCGGGGCCGCC
>CBFGQV010000330.1:0-3690 GCA_965651045.1 uncultured bacterium | reverse complement strand
GGCTGGTCCGCGACGGCCGTGCACGAGGGTCTGCCCGACGAGAAGTGCGGCATCTACCAGGGCAAGGCCGATCCGGCGGGGGGCGATCCGGCGACCGGACCGGGCGTCGTGACCTGCACGTTCTGAGCGCGGGCTGACCGCCCCAACACCCAGCCGGTGGGCCGATCGGCCCGCCCCCAGGCCCACGGCCGACCCCCCGCGCGTTGCCACCGACGCCGGGGATCCCCACTCTCAGGGCGATCGCCTACCTCGAACGCCCCTTCGACCCACCGCCATGCCGCGCGCTTCCGTTCCGCTGAAACGCGAGCTGCTCGACGCCTTCGCCCTGCTGGTGCTGGGCGCGGTGCTCGTCACGGGCGTCACGCTGGCGGCGGCGCTGCCCTTCATCGAGAGCGGCGCGGATTTCACGATCCTGCTGCTGTTCATCATTCTGGGCGACCTGATCGTGGTCGGGCTCTTCGGGCACCGCATCTTGACGACCCGCCTCATGAAGCCCGTCGAGCAGCTCGTCGAAGACGTGGGGCGCATCGCCGAGGGCGACGTCGAGCACCGCATACCGCCGCTGCACACGGCCGAGTTCGAGACGATTCGCGAGGGCGTGAACGCGATGGCCGACCGGCTGGTGTCGAACCAGGAGCTGCTGGCCGAGAACGTGGCGTCGCTCGACCGCACGAACCGCGAGTTGGTCGAGGCGCGAGACCAGGTGGTGCAGGCGGCGCGCCTGGCGTCGGTGGGCACCCTCGCCGCGGGCATCGCGCACGAGGTGGGCAACCCGCTGGGCGCGATCGTGGCCTTCACCGATGTGGCCCGGGGGCGCGCGCAGCGTGACGGCGCCGACACCGAGCTGCTCGATTCGATTCGCGAAGAGGCCGGCCGCATCGACCGGCTCGTGCGGAGCCTGCTCGACTTCGCCCGCCACAAGGACCAGGACCCGCACCCCGTGCAGGTGGGCGAGATCGTGCACCGCGTGCGCGAGCTGATCGAGCGCCAGGGACGGCTCGACCACGTGCGTTCGGTGTGGCCGGAGATCAACCGCAAGCTCACCCCCGTGGTGCTCGAGCCGGGACGCCTCGAGCAGGTGCTCGTGAACCTGCTGCTGAACGCGCTCGACGCGCTCGACGGACACCCCGACCCGGTGGTCTTCGTCGAGCTCGACGAGGAGCGGGGGGGCGTGCACCGGCTGCCCCCTCGTCGGCAGGACGACCCGCCGGGGGTGAACTACATGCACCGCCGCCGCGTGTCGCGCGACAACGATCCGGGCGGACTCGACCCGCTCTTCACGGCGCACCGCGTGGTGGTGCTTCGCATTCGGGACAACGGCCCGGGAATCCCCGAAGAGGCGCGGGAGCGTATCTTCGATCCGTTCTACACGACCAAGGAGCCCGGCAAGGGCACCGGTCTCGGCCTCTACATCTCGGCGCGCTTCATCGAGGGCATGGGCGGGCGCCTGCTCGTGCAGGAGGCCGAGGGAGGCGGGGCCGAGTTCGTGATTCGACTGCCGGGCCAGACCCGCGCGCTGGCCGACGCGCCGCGTGCCCTCAGGGAGACGATGTGAAGATACTGGTCATCGACGACGACCGCGGGCATCGCCGCTCGCTGACGCTGATTCTGGAAGACGCCGGGTACACGGTGCTCCAGGCGCAGGACGGCGAGGAGGGGCTCGAGCGGGCGTTGGCCGAGGCGCCCGACCTGATTCTCTCGGACATACGCATGCCCAAGCTCGACGGGCTCGGATTTCTCGAGCGCTACCGGGAGCGCGGCGGCACCGGCATGGTCGTCATGATGACGGCCTACGGCTCGCCCGAACTCGCCATCGACGCCGTGCGAAAGGGCGCCGAAGACTACTTGCAGAAGCCCTTCGGCGCCGACGAGGTGCTGCTCAAGGTGCAGATGGTCGAAGAGCGCGGGCAGCTCCGGGCCGAGGTGGGCCGCCTGCGCCAGGAGGTGCGGGCCGACGCGCGCTTCGGAGACCTGGTGGCGCGCTCGCCCGCGATGGTGAGGGCGCTCGAGGTGGCCACGCGGGTCGCGCCGCACGATTCGCCGGTGCTGCTGCAGGGGGCGAGCGGCACCGGAAAGGAACTGGTGGCGCGGCTGATCCACCGCGAGAGCGGACGGCGCGACGCGCCTTTCGTGCCTGTGAACTGCGGTGCGATTCCCGAGAACCTGCTCGAGAGCGAGTTCTTCGGGCACGTGCGCGGCGCGTTCACGGGCGCCGACCGCGACCGCACCGGGCTCTTCCTGAGCGCCCACGGGGGCACGCTCTTCCTCGACGAGGTGGGCGAGCTGCCGGCGACGCTCCAGGTGAAGCTGCTCCGCGCGCTCCAGGAGGGAGAGGTGCGGCCGGTCGGGGGCAGCGAGACCGTGCATTTCGACACGCGCATCATCGCCGCCACGAACCGCGACCTCGAAGAGGCCGTCGCCGAGGGGGATTTCCGGGAGGACCTCTACTACCGACTGGCGGTGGTGCCGATTCGCCTTCCCCCGCTGGTCCGCCGTGAAGAAGAGATTCCGGATCTGGCGAGGCACCTGCTCGAGCGCCACTGCCGTCGGCTCGGCATCGAGTGCTCGGGCATCTCACCCGAGGCCATGGAGGCGCTGCTCGCGTACCCGTGGCCCGGCAACGTGCGCGAGCTCGAGAACGTGCTCGAGCGGGCGCTGGTTCTCGCGCAGGGGCCCGAGCTGGTGCTCGACGACCTGCCCGACCAGGTGCGGAACCCGCGCCCGGCGGCGGCGGGCCCGACCTTCGGCGACGCCGACGACCTGAGCGTCAAGCGACGCCTGGCCGCGCTCGAGAAGCACCTGATCGAGCGGGCGCTGGAACGCACGGGCGGCAATCGGTCGCAGGCCGCCGAGCTGCTCGAGCTGAGCCCGCGCGCGCTGCGCTACAAGATCCAGGATTATGGCCTGAATTGACATGGCCGCGCCCCGCCGGCGGGGCGATCGTGTGCGCATGAACGCACACACATCTCTCATTCGGCGACGAGGCGCGCGGCATCGGCGGGGCGTGACGCTCGCCGAACTCGCGACCGTCTTCGTGCTTCTCGCCGTGGGGCTCGCGGCGGCGCTGCCCCCTGCGGCGGGGCTCCGGGACCGCCTGGCCGTGGGCCGGGCGGCCAACGAGGTGGTCGCGCTCCTGGTGCGCGCGCGCGCCGTCGCCCCGCGGTTCGGAGGTGCCCGGGTCGAGGTGAGCGCCGCGACTGACGAGCTCCGCCTCGTGGCGGACGATTCCGTGCTGGCCCGCGCGCGGCTGGGCGAGGGCGTTCGGGTCGATCTCGTGCTGACCAACGGCCGCGACGAAGCCGACATCGTCTACGACGCGCTGGGCATCGGCCGTGTGGCGAGCCGCACGATCGTCGTCGGGCGGGGGCGGGCCGCAGATACGCTTCGGGTGTCGAGCTATGGTCGTGTGGCGCGCTGAGGCGGGCGTTGCGCGCCGGTCGAGCGGGAGGGCGACCCGGTGCGGGTTCGTGCTGACCGAGGTGCTGGTCGCGCTACTGGTGCTCGTGGTGGGTCTGCTCGCCACCGTCGGCGTGCTCCGGCTGGCCGTGTACGAGGCGCGCGTGACCGCGCACGCCGACGCTGCGCGCTGGGCCGTGTCGGCACTCGCGGATTCGCTCCTGGCCCGCATGGCCCCGCTGGGTGGCGAGCGCGACGCGCCCTGGGGGCGTCTCGTGTGGGAGCCGGCGGGCG
>CBFGQV010000329.1:0-3704 GCA_965651045.1 uncultured bacterium | reverse complement strand
GATCCCGACCTCCGGCTTCGGCGTTTCCTGCCGGCGCGAGGTCGCGCTCGGCTCGATGCCGCCTGCGACCGGGCGTCAGCCGGCCTGACAGCTCGCGGCGGTGACGGTGTAGGCGACGCCGTCGAACTCGCCGTCGGCGACCGTGGCCTCGGTCGGATCGACGGTCGCCGTGAAGCTGAGCGACGCACCCTCGAAGTCGACCTGGCTCTCGTAGCCCATCGTGTAGGTGTCGGGCGAGAGGTAGGACATCACGAAGCCGCCGCCCTCGAGCATCGCGCCCGTGCGGACGATCGCCATGCCCTCGTCGTCGAGCAGCGTCTGGGCCGTGGCGGTCGGCACGAAGTCCTGGACGCTCCGGGTCGTGCCCGCCGGGCACTCGGGAATCGTCACGCCGTCGGCGAGTGCCACCGTGCCCACGATCGAGCCGGCCTGTTCGATGTCCGGAATGCCGTCACCGTTCTCGTCGCCCACGAGCGTCGCGTGCACCACGGGGCGCATCACCCACATGCCGGAGTTGCCGGCCTGGTGCCCGAAGCTCTGCGAGACGTCGAAGTCGAGAAGCAGCGCCGCGGCGCCCTCTTCGAGCTCGATGTCCTGCGGAATCACGACCTTGAGGCCGCTCTGGCTGCAGCTCGGGCACTGGAGCGTTCCTGTGGCCTCGAGTCCGTCCGGGTGCTCGGCGCCCCCCGACGTATACACCGCGCCGGCCTCGGTTTCGAGTACCGCGGCGTTCACGACCATGCGGAGCTGTCCGTACTGGGACGCGTCGACCTCGGCATCGGAAACGAGCGTCTGGCTCGTGCCCACGAGCTCGGTGAGCTCGATGAGGCCGGTCGGCTCGTCGAGCAGTACGACCGGTCCGTCGTCGCCCTGCAGGTAGATCTCACCGATGTCGACCCAGACCGCCCGGACGGCGCCCGGCGCATCGGTCAGGAGCACGGAGAGCGAGGTCGTGCCGTCGCCGGGCGTCGGCGACGTCGGCTCACCGTCGTCGCAGGCCGCGCTACCGAGCGCGACCGCCATCGACAGGGCCACGGCGGGGAGCATTCGAGAAAGGGCGTTCTGACGCATGGGGTCCTCCTCCTGATACCAGATTCCAGCACATCGATCCCGGCGGCGCCGCGCACAAGAAGCAGCTCGGGCGGCCGGCGAGTCCGGCCTTCGATCGTCTACCTCAATGCTAGAATCGTACCAGAGGCGGCTGCAAGGAAAATCGCAGGCAGCCCGGCACCTGCGGCGGCCGCCGGTGGTCGCACCTGATCGGGGCGCGTATCTTGGGTCATGGATACGAACGCCCGCGTCTCGACGAGGCCGTGACCTTGAGACGGATCATCGTCACGGACGGGCACCAGCGTTCCGCGCTCGCAATCGTCCGCGCTCTCGGGCGTCGAGGCGTGCACTGCACCGTCTTGGCGCCGCATCTGCCGTGCCTGGCCACCTCCTCCCGTTTCAGCAAGCGCGCCCTATTGTGGAGTGCGCCTGACGTCGACTCCGTGGGATCGCTGGAGCAAATCATCCGCGACGTCCAGGCCGATGTCGTGATTCCCGTCTCGGACCACGCACTCCAGAGCCTTCTTCACGATGACCGGATCAACGCCGTGCGCCCCTTCCCGACGCTCGGCCGAGCGGTCCTCGCCGCGCCTGATCGCGACGCCTATGACCGCTTGAGCAACAAGATCGAGTTGCTCGAGCTGGCTCGGAGCCTCGGGGCTCCGACCCCGGCGTCCTTTGTCATTCACGAGGCTTCAGCCGACCTCAGTACGTCGGTCGACATGCCCTTCCCCTGCGTCATCAAGCCGCACCGTTCGGTGCTGCGGGGACGCACCGGAACCGCACAGGTGAGCTACGCAGGCGATCGAGCGGCGCTGGCCTCTACACTGGAGTCACTCGATCCATCTTGCTTTCCCGTACTTATCCAGCAGCGCATCGTGGGGCCGGGAGAGGGGCTCTTCCTGCTCACGGTCAACGGCGAAACCGTGGCCCGGTTCGCGCACCGACGAGTTCGCGAGTATCCACCGTCCGGCGGAGCGAGCACCCTTCGTGAGAGCGTGGCCATGCCTTCGGACTTGCTGCGTGTCGGCGAGGCGATCGCGCGCGAGACTCGATGGAACGGAGTGCTGATGATCGAGTTCAAGCGCAGCGCAAGCGATCAAGTCGCGTACCTCATGGAGGTGAACGGTCGGTTCTGGGGCTCCCTGCAGCTCGCGATCGACGCAGGTGTCGACTTTCCGAACCTGCTCTTGGACGTCATCGGAGGGCAGCCTCCGGCTAGCCCTCCCGTCTACCGAGAAGGCGTGCGCACACGGTGGCTTATCGGAGACCTCGACCACTTGGTGAGCCGGCTGAGGCACTCTCGCGACGAGCTGAACATGCCTCATGCGTCGAGCGCCGGGCGGCTCCGTGCGTTGTTGGACGTGCTCAGGTTTCGAAGCGCAGACAACATCGAAGAATACCAATTCGGTGACCCGGCTCCCTTGGCCTTTGCCCTGGCGTCTCGCCTGAAGCGGTCATTCTCGCGGCGCTGATCAACCCACCCAGCCGATCGCCTCGAAACGAGTCAGCCGGAACGTGCCGAACGGGCGATCCCAGGCGACGGCGGCTGCGGCGTCGGGCGCCAGATCGAGCGGCAGCACCGACCAGAAAGCGGCGTCTTCCTGAACGGCCGCCGCATCGAGAAGCGTGCTCCCGTCCCGACCGTCGCCGGCGGCACAGCGCAACCGCTCCAACGGCAGCGACAGGCCGCCACCCAGCGCCTTGACCAACGCCTCCTTGCGTGTCCAAAGGCGGTAGAAGGGCGTGAGCCGGGCACGCTCGTCCGCGCCCGCGGCCGACAACTCGGCCCGTTCCTCCGGGTGGAAGACCCGGGCCGCGACCTCCTCGAGGTCCGCGAGCGGCCGCACGACCTCGACGTCGACGCCGACTCGACCTTCCTCGGCCAGCGCCATGAGCACCCAGGGGCCCGAGTGCGCGACGTTGAACGACGGCCCCCCCCGCACCCGCGGCTTGCCGTGCGTGCCGTAGCCGATCGCGACCTCGGTCGGGGCGAGCCCCAACCAGCGGCCGAGCGCCTGGCGCATCAGCCCTCGCGAGACCTCGAAGCGTCGCCGGTCCTGGGCGAAACGGAAGCGGGCCGCCCGCTCCCGTTCACCGGGAGAGAGCGACCCGTTCCAGTCGAGCGCGCGCGTGCGGGGGTCGTCGAGCCGAAGGCTCAGAACGGTGAGCTCGACGCCCACGGCACGCCCCCCGCACCCACCGCTATTCGTGCGGCAGGAAGAACCGGTTCCGCTGGTAGTCGTTGAACGACGCCACCCGCATCACCGGCAGCCGCTGGTGCTCCATGACCCGCATCATCGGCACCTGCTGCCGGCGGTTCATGATCTCTTCGGCCCGCTCGCGCAGCTGTGTGCGCTGCTGCTCGGTGAGTTCGGCGCCGCCGCCGAAGTTGGCGAGCATGTCGGCCATGACCGCGTCCACCGACTCGGGTGTCACCTCGAGCAGGTGATCGGTCCACCCCCAGGTGATCAGGTTGTCGTCGGTCTCGGGTTCCATCAGATACGTGATGAGCCGGCCCATGGACTGCGACGTGGGAATCCAGAACCACCCCTCGACGGCCTCGACCGTCTCGGCCTCCTTCTCGACCTCGACCTCTTTCAGGTAGTGGCCCTGGAAGTAGGTGTCGGTCCGGACCGAGGTCGCGTAGTAGA
>CBFGQV010000328.1:0-3711 GCA_965651045.1 uncultured bacterium | reverse complement strand
CCGGATCCGCGGCGGCCGCCTCTCCGACCGCCCTTGCCGCGGCCTCCGCCGCCGGCTGCCTTCGCTGCGAGCAGCGCCAGCGCGTCGTCGAGGTCGACCTCGTCCGGGTTCACATTCTTGGGCACCGTCGCGTTCACCGTGCCGTCGGTGACATAGGGCCCGTACTTGCCGTCCAGCAGGAACACGTTGGCGCCCGACTCCGGGTGCTTGCCGAAGTCCTTGAGCACGGTCTTGCCTCCGGAGCGCTCCTTCTGGGCGATGAGCTCGCACGCTTCGTCGAGGGTGATCGAGAAGAGGCGGTCCAGCGCGCCGACGTTCGCGTACACCTTGCCGCGGCGTACGTAGGGCCCGTACCGCCCGAGCCCGGCGCTTACCTCTTCGCCGGTGGCGGGGTCGTCACCGAGGGCCCGTGGCAGCGAGAGGAACCGGAGCGCGGTCTCGAGGTCGACCGTCGCCGGATCGATGCCGTCGGGCAGGCTCGCCCGCTTCGGCTTTCCGCCGTTCTCGGCCGCGAGTTCGACGTAGGGTCCGTAGGGCCCGACCTTCGCCCGCACGGTCCGCCCACTTTCCGGATCGGTGCCCAGCACTTCGTCGACCGCCTCGCCGTCGAGCGAACGGGTATTCTGGCATTCGGGGTAGCCCGAGCACCCGAGAAACTGGCCGCGCTTGTTGAACTTCACGAGCATGGCACGCCCGCAGCGCTCGCACACCTCACCCTCGGCCGCGAAGATCTCCTTGATCAGCTCGTCGCCGAGCTGCGCACCCTGTTCGAGGCGCTCACGCAACCGCGGGTAGAAGTCCGCCAGCACGTCCTGCCAGCGCACCGCTCCCTCTTCTACGCGGTCCAGCTCGTCTTCCATGCGGCTTGTGAAGGCGACATCGAACACGTTCGGAAACACACGCACGAGCAGCTTGGCGACGATCTCGCCGAGGCTCGTGGGCTCGAAGCGCCGCTGCTCGAGCTCGACGTACCCCCGATCGACCAGCGTCGTGATGATCTGCGCGTAGGTGGAGGGCCGCCCGATACCGAGGCGCTCGAGCTCCTTGACGAGCGACGCCTCGCTGAAGCGGGGCGGCGGCTGCGTGAAATGCTGCTTCGGCTCGAGCCGCTCGAGCCGCGCCTCGTCGTCGCGCTGGAGGTCGGGCAGCGGCTCGAGGTCGTCGAGCCGACGGTGCTCGCCCGCCTCGGTCGCCTCGAGGTAGAGGCGCGTGAACCCCTGGAACTTCACGACCGACCCGGTCGCCCGGTACAGGTAGCGGGTGCCGCTCCGGCCCTCGAGGTCGAAATCGGCCGTGGTCGTGTCGTAGACCGCCGGGGCCATCTGGCCCGCCACGAAGCGCAACCAGATCAACTCGTACAACGCGGCCTGATCGCGGTCCTTCAGGTGGCGGGCCGCCTCGGAGGGGTGAATCGTCACGTCGGTCGGCCGGATCGCCTCGTGCGCCTCCTGCGCACCCTTCTGCTGGCCGCCTCCCCAGAGGCGCGGCGACGACGCCACGAACGGACGGCCGAACTCGCCCTCGATCCAGCTGCGGGCTTCGTGCACCGCCGAGCCCGCGACCCGCGTCGAGTCGGTGCGCATATAGGTGATCAGGCCGACGGTGCCCCGGGCGCCGAGGTCGACCCCTTCGTAGAGGCGCTGCGCGGTCGACATCGTGCGTTTCGCGCTGAAGCGGAGCCGCTTGGCGGCCTCCTGCTGAAGCGTCGAGGTCGTGAAGGGCGGTGCCGGGTTCTTCCGGCGCTCGCGGCGCTTCACCTCGGTCACGACGAACGGCACGCCCTCGATGTCGGAGACGGCCGCCGTGGCCTGAGCGCCGTCGCCGAGCGTGAACCCCTTGCCGTCGATCTTGTGCAGCTTCGCCTCGAACGCCTGCTCGTCCTTCTCGAGGTGCGCGGTGATCGACCAGTACTCTTCGGCGACGAACGCCCGGATCTCGTCTTCGCGCTCGCAGATCAGCCGGAGCGCGACGGTCTGCACCCGCCCCGCCGAGAGCCCTGGCCGGATCGGCCGCCACAGAAACGGGCTCACCTGGTAGCCGACCAGGCGGTCGAGCACCCGGCGCGCCTGCTGGGCGTCGACCTTGCGCGCGTCGATCTGTCCCGGCTGTTCGAGTGCGGCCTGCACCGCGGCCTTCGTGATCTCTCGAAACTGCACGCGGCGGAAGCGATCGGGGTCCGTCGCGTAGCCGAGCTCTTCGGCGACGTGATAGGCGATCGCCTCGCCCTCGCGGTCGGGGTCGGTCGCCAGGATCACACGCTCGGCCCCCCTCGCCTTCTGCTTCAGCTCCGTCAGCACCTTCCCCTTGCCGCGAATCGTCACGTAGTGCGGCCGGAAGTCGGCCTCGACGTCCACGCCGAGCTCCTTCTTGGGCAGGTCCTTCACATGCCCGACCGACGCCGCGACCTCGTACCCCCGGCCGAGGTACTTGCCGATGGTGCGCGCCTTGGCGGGCGACTCGACGATGACGAGCTGTTTCTTCGAGCGGTTGGTCATAGATGGTCCAGTACGGCGGCCACGATCGCGTCGGGCGTGGCCCGGTCGGTGTCGAGGTGCAGTCGACTCTTTCGGTAGTGCGGCTCGCGCCGCTCGAGAAGGGTGCGTGCGCGCTCGAGCGCCTCGCCGGGCGAGCCATCGAGGAGCGGACGGCTTCCCGGCCGCTCGGCGGCGCGCGCGAGCGCCACCTCGGGCGCTACCCGGAGCCAGACCGACAGCGTGCCCTCGGGCAACGTCTCCATGCGGTCGCCCTCCGCCGCCGCCCACCCGCCGCCGGGCGCGAGAACGACGCGCTCACGCTCGAGCTGTTCGCGGCCGAGGCGCGCCTCGATTTCGCGAAACGCCTCCTCACCCTGCTCCGCGAAGATCGCGGCGACCGTGCGCCCGCTCCATAGCTCGATGAGACGGTCGAGGTCGACGAACTCCCACCCGAGCCGATCGGCGAGGAGACGTCCGACCGTCGACTTGCCGCTCGCCATGAACCCCACGAGGAGCACGCGCCGCACCTCCGACCCTGGTCCGGCGCCACCGTCCGCTCGCTCAGAGCGGGCGCTCGCCATACCCCCGCTCGGTGAGATAGGCGAGGTAGGACTCGAAGTTCCTGCGCACCTCGGCCATCGAATCGCCTCCGAACTTTTCGAGAAAGGCGTCGGCCAGGACGAGCGCGACCATGGCCTCACCCACCACGGCGGCCGCGGGCACCGCGCACACGTCACTCCGTTCCGTGGCCGCATCGGCCTCGCTCCCGTCGCGCAGGTCGACCGACGGCAGGCGGTTGCGGAGCGTGGAGATCGGCTTCATGTGACCGCGCACCACGAGCGGCTCGCCCGTGGTCACGCCACCCTCGAGGCCGCCCGCCCGGTTCGAGGCGCGCCCGAGGCCGCCGGTCCGCGGCTTCTCGGCGTCGGCCACGATCGGGTCGTGCACGCGCGTGCCCGGGCGACGGGCGCCCTGGAATCCCTCGCCGATCTCGACGCCCTTGATCGCCTGGATCGACATCATCGCCCCCGCGAGTCGGCCGTCGAGCTTGGTGTTCCACGCGACGTGGCTGCCGAGCCCCACAGGGACCCCCGTGGCCACGACCTCGAAGGCGCCGCCGAGGGTATCCCCCTCTTCCTTCGCGCGGTCGATCGCCTGGGTCATGCGCTCCGTCGCGCCAGCGTCCAGGCACCGGAGCGGCGTGTCGTCGACGGCCGCGTTCAGATCGTCGGGAAGC
>CBFGQV010000327.1:0-3712 GCA_965651045.1 uncultured bacterium | reverse complement strand
ATCACGCTCCCACCAGACTCAGCAGCCAGGCCGCCCCGAGCGCGCCGTAGATCCCCATGACGTAGCCGACCACGGCCATGAGCAGCCCCACCGGCGCCATGGCCGGATGATACACGCCGGCCACCACGGGCGCCGACGCGGCGCCGCCGATGTTGGCCATGCTGCCGGTGGCGACGAAGAAGAGCGGCGCCTTTACGATGCGCGCGGCGATCAGCAGCACGGCGATGTGGACACTGATCCAGACGACGCCGGCGGCGAGGTAGGCGGGCGCGGCGAGCACGGCTTTGAGGTCGGCCTGCGCCCCGATCGCGGTGAGCAGCAGGTAGAGCGCCACGTAGCCGAGCGACGACGCGCCGACTTCCTCTAGCGCGCGCAGGCGCGTGAAGGAGAGCAACAGCCCCCCGGTCACCACGATCAGCACGGCCCAGGTCGTGCCCGAGATGATCGTCGGATCGCCCAGGCTTGGCAGGGCGGCCCCCGCCCGGACCGACACCACGGCGGCGGCGAACCCGAGACCCACCAGAATGGCCGCGTCGACGAGCGACGTCGGCCGCTTGTGCGCCGCGGCTTCGGCGAGGCGGCGGTTCGTCGCCTCGATCGCTTCGGTGCGGGCGCCGGTCCGCTTGTCGAACCAGGCCTGCCACCCGGAGAAGAGCAGGAGCACGCCCATCCAGCCGTAGCCGACCACCGTGTCGACCACGATCACGGGTCCCATCTCGGACTCGGGCGTGCCTACGCTCTCAGCGATCGCGACCATGTTCGCGGTGCCGCCGATCCACGAACCCGAGAGCGCGGCGAACCCGGTCCAGGCGTCCGGCCCCAGGAATCCCTTGAACAGAAACAGCGCAATCGGCGCGCCGAGAATGATGCCCGCCGTACCCGCCAGCACCATGAACAGTGCGGTGCCGCCGAGCTTCGCCACGCTTCCGAGGTCGACCGACACCATGAGCAGGAACAGCGCAAACGGCAGAAGGTAGGTAATGAGCCAGCCGTAGACCGGCGAACTCGCCGGTGTGATGCCTGCCGTGGTCGCCAGCATGGGCAGGAAATAGATGAAGATGACCGGGGGCGCGTAGGTGAAGAGCTTCTCGAGCGCGGGTTGCTTGGAGAGCCAGAATACCAGCGCCATGAGCCCCGCGAGGAACGCCAGCACCGACATCGGGTCCTGGAGCAGCGCGCCGCCCTGGGCCTCCATGGTCAGACCCCTTCGAAGAGCGGGGTGGACAGGTAGCGCTCGGCGCACGAGGGCATGACCGCCACCACGGTCTTGTCGGCCATCGCGTCGCGTGCCGCGACGCGGAGCGCGGCCCAGAGCGCCGCACCCGACGAGATGCCGAGCGGCAGCCCGTCGAGCCGCGCCGCCTCGCGCGCCACCCGGAATGCGTCGTCGTTCGCGACCGTCACAACCTCGTCGATGAGCGTGGTGTCCAGGATCTCGGGCACGAACCCGGCGCCGATGCCCTGTATCATGTTGCCGGGCGCGGCCTCGCCGCCCGAGAGCACGGGCGAGACGGAGGGCTCGACGGCGATCATGCGGAGCCCGGCCCGCCGCGGCTTGAGCGCCTGACCGACCCCCGTGAGCGTGCCGCCCGTGCCGACGCCGCAGACGATCGCGTCGACCTCACCCCCGGTGTCGCGCCAGATCTCCTCGGCGGTCGTGCGCCGGTGGATCTCGGGATTCGCCGGATTGCTGAACTGCCCGGGCATGACGGCGCCCGGAATCTCCGCGAGGAGCTCGTCGGCTTTGGCCATCGCACCGTTGATCCCCTCTTCCTTGGGCGTGAGCACGAGCTCGGCACCCAGCAGCGCCATCATGCGGCGGCGCTCGATCGACATGCTCTCGGGCATGGTGAGCACGCAGCGGTAGCCGCGCGCCGCGCAGACGAAGGCGAGGGCGATGCCCGTATTACCCGACGTCGGCTCGACCACGGTTCCGCCGGGCCCGAGCTTGCCGTCGCGCTCGAGGGCGTCGATCATGGCGACCCCGATGCGGTCCTTGACGCTCGCGAGCGGGTTGAAGAACTCGAGCTTGAGCAGGACGTCGGCCTTCGCACCGTGGGCCTCGGCCGTACGCGGCGCGCGCACCAGGGGCGTGTCGCCCAGGGCGGCGGTAAGGTCGTCGTAGATCCGGCCTCGGCCGGGCCGCGGGTGTCCGTCGTTCAAGGGGCCTCCGTCGTTTCGGGTGGCGCTGAGACGCACCCACAGGGTGGGGCGCCACATCAACCTGTGCAACGCCGGTGAGTTCTGCGAGGTTCCTGGGGATTCGCGACCTGACTCATTCCACGCACGGAGACGCACGCGTGACGCACGACGAACTTCGCGAACAGGTGGAGGCGTGGCTACGCGCACTCGGCCTGGAGCCGATGGAGCGCCCCGATCCGCGGAGCCGGTGGCACCTGGCCTTCGAGTATCCGAGCGGAAGCGGCAACTACATGCTGGCGGCCTCGCCCGACGCCGAGCCCGCGTCGGTGGTGGTGGCGTCGGTGGTGCGGCTCGCCGACCAGCATCTGCGCACCTTCGACGAACTCGCCGACGGAGAGAAGCACGGCTTCCTCTTCGGGCTGCGCCGAGCGCTCAATCAGCTCGAGGCCGACTTTCGGCTGAACGACATGAACGGGCCGCTGGCGTGTCCGCGTTCCTTCCAGGTGAGCGCGCGTCGCTTTCCCGACGGCCTCTCGCTCGACAGTTTCGCGCGCACCGTGGGCAGCGTGTTCAAGACGCAGCTCGAGGGCATCTGGTACATACAGGAGCGGCTCGAAGAGCGATCGTCGGGTGACGTGACGGTGTTCTTCGATCTGTCGGGCGAAGACATTCCGCAGGCGTGAGACGAGCATGAACGCACGCGTGGTAGGCGCAGGGGCGCTGGTCGGTGTTCTCGTAGCCGCCTCGGCGGGATCGGCGATGGCGCAGGACGGCGGCTGGACGGCGGGCGGGCCGACCGAGGGCCCGGAATTCGCGCGTATCGTCGAGGCCATGACCCTGGTGCGCCACGACATTCACCGGCACCCCGAGCTCGGCAACCGCGAGTTCCGGACAGCGGGGCTGGTGGCCGAACACCTCGATCGGCTCGGTCTGGAGGTGCATACCGGCATAGCCCACACCGGCGTCGTGGGCATACTGAGGGGCGGGCACCCGGGACCCACCGTTGCGGTGCGCGCCGACATGGACGCGCTTCCGGTCACCGAGGCCACCGGACTGCCCTGGGCGTCGACGGCCAGGGCGACCTGGCAGGGGCGCGAGGTCGGCGTCATGCACGCGTGCGGGCACGACCTTCACGTCGCGGTGCAGATGGGCGTGGCCGAGCTGCTCGCGGGCATGCGCGACGAGCTTGCCGGCACCGTCATGTTCATCTTCCAGCCAGCCGAAGAGGGCGCGCCTCCGGGCGAGGAGGGCGGCGCCGAGCTGATGCTCGCCGAGGGGGTGTTCGAGCTGCTGAGGCCCGACGCCGTCTTCGGGCTGCACGCGGCGGGCGGCATGGACGTCGGGCAACTCGCGTACGCCGTGGGTCCCGCGTACGCCGCGAGCGATCGTTGGAGCGTGACGCTCCGCGGCGAGCAGGGGCACGGCGCGTCGCCACACACGGCGGTCGACCCGACGGTCATGGCCGCCGAGGCGGTGCTCGCGCTCCAGACGATCCGGTCGCGCGACATGAATCCGATGGAGCCCGGCGTGGTGAGCGTGGGCATCATGCGGGGCGGCGAGCGCAACAACA
>CBFGQV010000326.1:0-3714 GCA_965651045.1 uncultured bacterium | reverse complement strand
CTGGATCACCGCCTCGAGGGTGCCCTTCTCATGCCCCGCGTAGCCCTTCACGGTCTCGACCAGGTTGGGAATCAGGTCGTACCGGCGTTTGAGCTGAACGTCGACGTCGGCCCAGGCGGCGTCGACCTGCTCCCGGAGCCGCACCAGGCTGTTGTAGATGACGACGGTGCCGAGGATCAGGACGGCGAGGACGACGACCGAGATCATGGCGAGCCTCCGTTGGGGAAGATGGACGCCGGCCCTCCAGCCACCGGCGGCGTCACGCGCGATCTTAACGGAGCGTCGGGCCGCTCCGAAACCCCGCGCGGGGTTTACTTGCCCGGCCGGGACCGCCTACCTTGCAGCGCTCCCACGAGACCCATCGTGGCGCCTGTTCCGCACGAGACGCGGCGGGCCGACCAGGTGGGTCCGATCCGGTTCAGATGCGATTACGTGCCGGCCCCGCGCCGGCTTCAGGAGAGCACCATCGTGGCTTCGAAGAACAACGACCAGACCCGGTTCGATCTCGTTGTCGTCGGCAGTGGCCCGGGCGGCTACGTCGCCGCCATTCGCGCGGCCCAGCTCGGCATGAACGTGGCGTGCGTGGAGACGGAGAAGCTTGGCGGGGTCTGCCTCAACATCGGGTGCATTCCGACCAAGGCCCTCCTGACCAGCGCGCTGCTGGTCAACGAGATGAAGGAAGGCGAGAAGCACGGCATCAAGGCCAGCGACGTCTCGTTCGACCTGGGGCCTGCCCAGCAGCGCAGCCGCAAGGTCGCGGATCAGCTCAACCGCGGCATCGGCGGGCTCTTCAAGAAGAACAAGATCACCCACGTGAAGGGCTACGGCCGCCTCGCGGGCAAGGGAAAGGTCGAGGTCGACGACGACGGTTCGAAGACGACGCTCGAGGCCCCGCACATCATTCTGGCGACCGGATCGCGCCCGCGCGATCTGCCGAGCCTGAAGATCGATGAGGACCGCATCTGGTCGTCGACGGGCGCGCTCCACCAGGAGAAGGCGCCCGAGAGCCTCTTCATCGTCGGCGCGGGGGCGATCGGCATGGAGTTCGCCGACGTCTACGACGCGTACGGCACCAAGGTCACGATCGTCGAGGCGCTCGACCGCGTTCTTCCGCTCGAAGACGAAGAGGTGTCGAAGTTCATGGAGCGGACCTTCAAGAAGCGCGGCATGGACATCCATACCGGGGCCCGCTTCGAAAAGGCCGACATCAAGAAGGACGGCGTGGTGGTCACCTTCAAGGACAAGAAGGGTGACGTGCACGAGCAGAAGGTCGACTACGTGCTGTCGGCGGTCGGCCGGGTGCCCAACACCGAAGACCTCGGGCTCGACAAGGCGGGCGTGAAGACCGACGACCGCGGCTTCATCGAGGTCGACGCGCGCATGCGGACCAACGTCGACGGTGTGTACGCGCTCGGCGACTGCGCCGGCCGCCAGCTTCTCGCGCACAAGGCGATGCACGAAGGCGTGGTCTGTGTCGAGCACATCGCGGGCGAGGGACACCACACGGTGGACTACGGCAACGTGCCGAACTGCACCTACTGCCACCCGGAGGTCGCCTCGGTGGGGCTCACCGAAGCCCAGGCGATCGAACAGGGCCACGACGTCGAGGTCGGCAAGCTGCCCTGGGTCGCGATCGGCCGCGCCGTCGCCGCGGGGCACACCGACGGCTTCATCAAGATCGTGCGCGACAAGAAGTACTCGGAGATTCTGGGCGCCCACATCGTCGGGCCGCACGCCACGGAACTCATCGCGGAGTTCGTCGTCGGGCGCCACCTCGAGTCGACGGTCGAAGAGATGGAGCGAGCGATTCACCCGCACCCGACCCTTTCGGAGGGCGTGGGCGAGGGTGCCCTCGCCGCCCTGGGGCGCGCGATCCACTTCTGAGCGCTCACGACGCCCCGGTCGGCGCCGTGGCGCTCGAGCGGACATGGTCGGACGACGAGGAGCGCGCGCTCCGGCTCTGGATCGCGCTCGCCCGGGCCTATGCGACCTTCAGCCGCGAAGTGGCGGGCCGCATCGCGGAATACGGCCTGACGACGCCCCAGTTCGGTGTGCTGGAGGCGCTCCACCATCTCGGCCCCCTTCCGCTGGGTGAACTCGCGGGCAAGCTGCTGGTCACCGGCGGGAACGTGACCTACGTCATGGACCGGCTCGAGCAGCAGGGGCTCGTGACGCGCGAGCGTGACGAAGGCGATCGCCGGGTCGTGCTCGCGCACCTGACCGACGAGGGCCGAGCCCTCATACGCGAGGTCTTTCCGGGGCACGCGGCCTTCGTCGAGGAGGCCGTGTCACACCTGGGCGCCGACGAGCAGGAAACCCTCCGCTCGCTGCTCAAGAAGCTCGGCAAGGGGATGGCGGAGCGGCGCTAGACGGCCGCTTCCAGTTCGATACCGCGGATCTGCAGAATGCGCACGACCGCCTCGCCGATCTTGTTGTTCGGCGTCGAAGCGCCCGCGGTGATCCCGAGCGAGAAGGGGCCCTCGGGCAGCCAGCCCGTCTCCTCTTCCTCGGGGGCCTTCGCGTCGAGGACCGGCTTGTGCCGGATCGTGCCCCGCTCGACGTCGATGCACGACGCGTCCTCGATATGGTAGGTGGTCGTGTACTCGCGGCACATGTGCGCGAGGTGGTTCGTGTTCGACGAGTTGTACCCGCCGATGACGACCATCATGTCGGGCGGTTCCTTCATCATGTCCTTGACGGCGTCCTGGCGCTCCTGCGTGGCCGAGCAGATCGTACCGAACGCACGGTAGTGCTCGTCGATCTCGGCCTCGCCATACCGCTCCACCATGGCGTCGCGCACCCGCGCGCCGATGGCGAGGGACTCGTTGGCGAGCATCGTCGTCTGGTTGGCGACGCCGACCCGCTCGAGGTCCCGGTCGAAGTCGAAGCCGTCGGAGGCCTTGAGCGCGAACCGCTCGGCCAGTTCGTCGCGGGTCGGGTGACCGGGGCGCCGCGCGATATAATCGCAGACCATCATCGCCTCGTCCATGTCACGCACGATGAGGTAGCGTCCGCCTTCGTACTTGAGGGCTTGTGAAGCGGTCGCGCGCGATTCCTCGTGCTGGTATTTGCCGTGGATCAGCGCCGTGAACCCGTCGCGCGCGTAGCCCTCGACCCGCTTCCAGACGTGGAGCACCGAGCCGCAGGTCGTATCGACGAGCACGCACCCGACCTGCTTCAGCTCTTCGAACGCGTGAATCGTCACACCGAACGCGGGCAGAAGCACGACATCGTCGGGCGTCACCGAGGAGAAGTCGAAGCGTCCGTCGGCGTCCGGATACAGGAAGTGAATCCCCATCTCCGTCATGCGCTTGTTCACATGCGGATTGTGGATGATCTCACCCACGAGGAAGATGCGCTTCTCCGGGAACTTGTGGACGGTTTCGTACGCGTAGTCGACCGCGCGGTCGACCCCGTAGCAGAACCCGAACTCCTGGGCCAGGTGGACGGTGACGTCGCCGATGGTGTCCGAGTATCCGCGGGCGCGGACGCGCTCCACGAGGGCCGAGTGGTACTCGGCGTCGATGAGGGGTTTGACCTCGGCCTTGAGGCCGAAGCCCTTCCGAAAATAGGTCTGCTCCATCGGATTTCCGGTCCGGGAGATGTCTGTCGCGCCCGCCGGAACGACCCGGCGCGGGGGGCCCTCCTGCAACACCGGCCGGGTGTCGGGGTTCCGGACCGTCCCGCGACGGCGGGGGTAGAGGGTCGCATGCT
>CBFGQV010000325.1:0-3738 GCA_965651045.1 uncultured bacterium | reverse complement strand
GGACAGCGGCAATACCATCGCCACCTGGAAGCCGAGCATGTTCAGGGGATTCCCCGGCGCCGCCCGGCCCCGGTACCCGGTGAGGCGCAGCCCGAGCTGCGTGAGTGGGAAGATCAGGAATCCCCCCAGGACCAGCACGACGATCGCCTGCCGCGGCGTGCCCCAGGTGGCCAGCACGCCGGAGGCGAGCCAGAGCAGGGCCGAGACCGCCTGGCCCATGAATCCCCCGAGAAACGCGGTGCGCATGTCGCGCTGCGCCGCGGCGACCGTCCACTCCGACGTCTCCATGGCGGCGCCCTACTCGAATCCCGCGTAGGCGGCGTCGAGGTCTTCTTTCGACAGCACCCGGAACGCCACGTGCGTCTCGGTGCGCTCGAGGCCTTCGACCATGGTGATGCGCTCGGTGACGACCTGCGCGATCTCGTCCCAATGGGTCACGCGAACGACGGCGACGAGGTCCCACTCGCCGGTGAGCGAGTAGACCTCGGACACGCCGTCGAATCCCGCGATGGTGCGAGCGGCGGCCGAGACCTTCTCGGGGGTGCAGCGGATCATGACCAGCGCCACGAACATGGGCCTGAGCTCCTGCGTGGTGGGGTGCGAACGCTCGTACTGTCGGTCACGAAGATGCGCGGCGACGGGGTCCGGCGCCACCGACCGCGCCCCGGCTACCCGCCGTTCACAGCGCGATGCGCATGCCCTCGCGCGCGAGTTCGAATCCGCGCCGCCGGATCTCGGCCTGCTCGGGTCCGCCTTCGTCGAGCGCCGGGTTCGAGTTGTTCAGGTGCGTGAAGACGACGCGTGTAGCCCGCGCGTCGACGACCTCCTGGAAGACGTCCATCGAGTGCGAGATGGGCGGGTGGGGCACGTCTTCGATCGCGCGTCCCGGCAGTTCGTCGAGCGACCAGAAGGTGCCGTCCAGGAGCGCGACGTCGACCTCGCGCACCGACCGCACCGCGCCCCGCGACCACCGCCCCCAGTTGTCGAGGTCGGGCAGGAAGAGCAGCGTCGCGCCGGGGCCCCGGAAGACGAACGCCACGGTGTCGGCGAACTCGTCGCGATGCGGCACCCGCCAGAGCTGGACCTCGAGCCTTTCGTCGATGCGGTGCCAGCGATCGAGCTCGAGCGGTCGCGGCACGATCCGCCCCTGCTCGACCAGGTGGCGCCAGGGCTGGTTGCCGATCAGGAAATCCGCCATGGCCTGCGTGCAGTATACGGGCGTATCTCGAATGCCGAGTCCCTCGTTGCCCAACACGGCGAGTCCTGTGTAGTGGCCGATGTGCGCGTGCGTCAGGAAGATGCCGTCGAAGGGGCGCCGCTCGGCCGCACGTCTGCGAAAGCCCGGCTCGTCGATCAGGTCGACCTGACGGGTGACGTCGGGTGTCGCGTCGACCAGGTAGAAGCGCTCGGCGGCCGGATCGACCAGCGCCAGCGACGACACGTAGCGGCCTGCGCCGCCGGCGTGGAGCGCGCGACCCCGCTCACACCGGGGCGTGTAGCACCCGACCTGCGGCAGGCCGGCGTCCTGCGTCGTGCCGAGAACGAGTGCATAGGGGTCGTCGGTGCGCGAGGGGCCCCGACGGGCCGCCGCGACCAGCTCGGGCGTGAGCGCCCCCGCGGCCAGCGCGGCCAGAAAGCGGCGGCGGTTCATGGTGCCAGCTTCGACCTGATTCGGCGGAGCTGCGGCATGTGGTACTCCATGTGGAAGCGAATGAAGTCGAGACGCTGCAGGGCGTCGAGCGGGCCGCTCAGGAAGTGCGGGTACACCACCTCTTCGAGGGGAAGGCCCCGGAGGTGGCGGACGAGCGGCTCGAGCAGCGCGTCGCAGCTAGCGAGATGGGCGGCCCAGGACGACAGGCTACCCGCGCCCGTGGGGCGCGCACTCTCCGGTGCGGTTTCGCGGGATCGCCAGGTGCGCCGGACGACCTCTTCGATCGTGTGCCCACGGTTCTCCGAAACGCCGCTCCAGACGGGGGTGCCGGCCCGAAAGGCTTCGGCCGCCTTCCAGATCAGGTCGAAGCCGCCGCGCTCGGCGAGCACGAGGTGTTCGACGACCTCCTGCAGGCTCCACCCTTCACCCTCCGGGCGCCGGGCGCCATCCTGCCCGGTCACGTCCTCGAGCTCGCTGAGGAGGGCTCGCCGCGCGGCCCGGATCTCGGCCAGCCTCGCCTCTACGACCTCGCTCATGCGCACCTCGCTTCGTTTGGATCCGCGGCTCGGACGCCGCATCTTGAGGCCGGCGGGCGCTCCGCGCCATCCTGCCTCGTCGAACCTCGAACCCATCGGAACCGACCATGCCGCTTCGCGTCCTGACCGAGGCCGATCTGAGGCCCCTCGTCACCATGCGTGACGCGATCGCCATCGTGGCCGAAGGATTCCGCCGCCTGTCGGCCGGAGAGGCGACCGTGCCGGTCCGGACACCGGTCCCTGCCGGGGCGGAGGGCGCGACCCTCCTGGTGATGCCTGGATCACTCGGGCGCGGCGCGGCCCTCGGGGCCAAGCTGGTCACGGTGTTCCCTGCCAACCGCGAGCGCGGGCGACCGGTCGTGCAGGCGGTGATCGTGCTCGTCGATCCGGAAACCGGGGCGCCGGCCGCGATCCTCGACGGCGAGTGGCTCACGGCGCTCCGCACCGGCGCGGCGACCGGCGTGGCCACCGACCTTCTCGCCCGCCCCGACGCGCGGGTTCTGGCGGTGATCGGCGCGGGGGCCCAGGCGCCCGCGCAGATCGAGGCCGTGCGCGCCGTGCGCCCGATCGAGCACGTCCGGATCGTCTCTCGGCGGGGCACCTCGGCCCGGCGACTGGCCGACACCCTCTCCCGAGCCGCGGAAGGAGCCGTCGACGCGCGCGCGATACCGGACGCCGCAGAGGCGGTTCGGGGCGCCGACGTCGTCGTCACGGTGACCGACAGCACGAAGCCCGTCCTTCCGGCCGACGCCATCGGTCCCGGCTGCCACATCAACGCCGTCGGCGGCTACACCCCCGACATGCAGGAGCTGCCGGGCGAGCTGGTCGCGCGGTGTCGTGTCGTGGTGGACGAGCGCCGGGCCGCACTCGCCGAGGCCGGAGACGTGATCCGGCCCATCGAGGCCGGCCTGCTGGACGCGTCGCGCCTCGTCGAGATCGGCGAGGTGCTGACCGGCGTTGCTCCTGCGCGTACCACGCCGGACGAGATCACGCTCTTCAAGTCCGTGGGCAGCGCGGCGCAGGACCTGGCCGTCGCGGCGTTGGCGCTGGATCGCAGAATCAGCGAGACGACAACCGCCAGATACTCGAAACCCGGAGACGATTTCCCGAACGTGAGAGACCGACGCTGAACGCCCCCGATGCCCTGACCTACCTCCGCCTGGCGCTGCTGCCCGTGTTCCTCTGGCTCGCAGAGCTGACGCGGGCCACGGTCTCCGACGGCGCGTCGGCCAGTGGCCCGAGGACTGCCGCCGTCGCGGTGCTCGCGGCGATGGCGTTGACCGACTTCCTCGACGGCTTCCTGGCCCGGCGCATGGGGGTCGCGGACCGGGGGGGCGCCATCAGGGACGCAGTGGCGGACAAGGTCGTCCAGGTGAGCGTTCTCTACTATCTGACCCTGCGCGGCGTGCCGGCGTTTCATGTCATTCCGCTCTGGTTCGCCGTCTTCGTGGTGGCGCGCGAGGTACTGCTGGTCGCCGTTCGAGGGGCGCTCGCGAGCCGCCGCGGTCGGCCCGTCTCGGTCGAGCACCGGTGGGCGGCCAAGCTCGCCAC
>CBFGQV010000324.1:0-3759 GCA_965651045.1 uncultured bacterium | reverse complement strand
CCGGTGGCTTCGCGACGTCGAAGGGCGCGCCCACTGGTTCGTGGCGGTGCACGGACCGGAGGGTGCCGTGGCCGGCGTGCCCGCGGCGTGTCTGCCCACGCGGGCCCTGCCCGGGCATTTTCGCCTGCGCGTCGTGCGCTTCGGGCACGGACTCGAATCTTTCCATGCGCGGACGCTGCTCGTGGCGCTGCGCGAGCTGGTGGAAGACGAGCCGCGACTGCTGAGCGTGCACGTCGAGCTCTTCGATCCCGATGCGGGGCGCCGAGAAGCGACGGGTGAACTCGCCCGTGAGCTCGGGTTCCGGCGGTCGTCGATCGAACGCAGCTACCGCTGGACGGCCCGGGTCGATCTCACGCCCGACGAAGACGAGATCTTCGCGTCGTTCTCGCGCTCGTGCCGCCGCTCGGTGCGCGAGCCCGTGCGCAAGGGGCTCAGGGTCGAACCGTTCGACGCCGAGACGTGGGTGCCGCGCATGGCGCAGCTCTGGACCGAGACCTTCGCCCGCACGGGGGCGCCCGCTCCGAACCGGGACTGGCCCCGACGGCTGGCCTTCGCCCGCGCGCACCCGGAACTCCTGCACTTCGTCGGCACGTTCGACCCGACGCGCTCGGGCGGCGAGGCGCTACTGGCCTTCGCCTGCGGCATGAACCAGGGCGGCTATGCCGTCTACAGCGATGGTGCCTCGGCCGACCTGGAGTCGCGCGTACCGCTCTCCTACACCCCCGTCTGGGAGCTCATGCGCTGGGCCCGCGGGCAGGGGTGCTCCTGGTTCGACATGGGGGGCGTTGCCCTGCGAGACGGAGGCGCGACCGAGGGCATCACGGACTTCAAGCTGCGGTTCGCCGACGACGTGCTCGAGGTCGGGTCGGAATGGAGCTACGCGCCCGCGTCGGTGCGTTCCTGGATCGCAGAGGGCGCGCGGCGCATCGGTCGCTCCCTCCGGCTGCGGGTCGAGGGGTGACGGCGCGGTACGGCTGAGAACCTGAACAGGAGGTCGAACATGTGCGTACGTGGCGTCGCCGGATTCCTCTGGGCGCTGGCCGTGTCGGTGGTGGCGTTCCCTATTGCGGCGGCGGGCCAGGACGCGCCCGCGCCCGACCTGGTCTCCTGGTCCGCCGGAGCCTTCGTGGTTCGCGCCGACGCGGGGTCCGAAGAAGGCGCGAGGGCCGCGTTGGACGGCAACCACGGCACCGTCACGATCGGCATCCCTCGCAGGCAGGCGCTGCCGCATCGCTTCGTGATCGAGCTGCCGGCGCCCACGGTCTTCGAGGCGTTCGAGGTTCCTGAGATCGGCGAGTTCGGCCCCGCACGTGGACGTCACATCGGCAGGGTCCGGATCGAGGGCTCGAACGAGGGGCCGGAGGGCGACTTTCAGCCGCTCACGACCTTCGACGTGCAGGTCGACCAGGGCGCCCCGCAGCGCTTCGGGGTGACGGACGCACCACCGGTTCGTTGGTTGCGTGTGAGCTTCGAGACCCGAATTCTGCCGGCCCCCACCGACACCGACCCCTACACCTTCGCCGAGTTGGTCGGCGTGGGCCGACAGGACCCGATCGAGACCGCGCCCGACGCGTTCACGGGCAGCTGGCGTCTGCGGCGCACGGGCATCAACGACGTGCCCGGGCAGAACATTCTCGTCCTGGTCCAGGACGGCACCGAGGTGCGCGGGTGCCGGCTCTGGGGTGGCCAGCGGGCCGAGGTGACCGGCAGCATGGAGCACGGTGTCGCGCGCATGGTGTTCGACCCGTCGGGCGCGAACGGCGGAGAGCCGGTGCTCGCGCGCGTCACGAGCGAGGGGGATTTCGTGGGTGCCCGCATGACCGGGAGCATGATTCCCATGTGGGCGAGCCCGGACCCCGGCGTGGCTGACGCCTGCCCGGTCGAGCTCGAGGCGTCGGACCCGATCGCCGACGCGCTGGCCGACGGTTCGGTGGCGATCCTCTACGGTATTCATTTCGACGTCGACTCCGACGTGCTCCGCTCCGACGCGACACCGGCGCTCGAACGTCTGCTGGCCGCGCTCGAGGCCACCGGCGAACTGGCCGTGACCATCGAGGGCCACACCGATTCGGACGGCGGCGACGAGCACAACCTGGACCTCTCGCTCCGGCGCGCCCGTTCGGTCGTGGCGTGGTTGGTCGAACGCGGCGTCGCGGAGGCACGCCTCGAAGCGGAGGGTCTCGGCGAGAGCAGGCCGGTCGCCGACAACGACTCGTCCGCGGGTCGCGCGCTCAACCGGCGGGTCGAGGTGCGGCCGAGAGGGTGACCTCCTTGCATTCGGCCCCCGAGGGTCGTTCCATGCAGGCACGTACGACGGAGAGACCCGATCCTCGAAACACGGGAGGAACGAATGGTCGACGCGGCCGAAGCCCAGGCCTCACTGGAGGAGACGCTCAAAGACGAGATCCTACGCATGTACCAGGAGGTCGCCGACGACCCCGACGCCGAGTTCCACTTCTATCACGGGCGTGAGGCCGCCGAGATGTTCGGCTACGACACAGCCGACCTCGATCGCGCGCCCGCGGGCGCTGTCGCGTCCTTCGCCGGTGTCGGGAATCCCCACCTGAGAGCGAACGTTCAACCTGGCGAGACGGTGCTGGACCTGGGCAGCGGAGCCGGGCTCGACGCCATCATCGCATCGCGCAGGGTGGGCCCCGAGGGCACGGTCATCGGCATCGACTTGAACCCGGCCATGTGCGCCAAGGCCGAGCGGCACGTGCGTGAGTCCGGCGTCGAGATGGAGTGCCGCGCCGGACGCATGGAAGAGATTCCGGTCGACGACGCGTCGGTCGATGTCGTCATCTCGAACGGCGTCATCAACCTGTCGTTCCGCAAACGACGGGTCATCGAAGAGATCTACCGCGTGCTCAAGCCCGGCGGCCGCCTGTCGATCACCGACATTGTGAGCGGCAAGCAGCTCTCGCAGAGCATCGTCAACGACCCCAAGCTCTGGGCCTCCTGAATCGGAGGGGCTCTCCTGGAAGGAGAGATGTTCCGGATTCTCGAGGAGTCGGGGTTCAAGAAGGTCCGGTCGGCGGTGGTCCCGGGATTTCGCTTTCGTCAGGGGTCCACGCAGAACTCGGCCGAGGCCTACGGCGTGAAGGCCGTCATGATGACGGCGCTGAAGGAGGGGTAGCGCCGGGAGCTTCTCGATCGCGATCGTTGATTCCGGGTGCAGTCGTGTTCAACGGTCTCGATCGGGACGACTCATGCTTCGCACGGCGGTGCTTCTCACGATCTCGAACGTCTTCATGACGTTTGCCTGGTACGGGCATCTGCGGTATACGAACCGGGCGCTCTGGCTCGTGGTGCTCGTGAGCTGGGGAATCGCGTTCTTCGAGTACTGCTTCCAGGTGCCGGCCAACCGCATCGGGTACGAGGCCGGGCTCAGCGGGGCGCAGCTCAAGACCCTCCAGGAGGTCATCACCCTGGCGGTCTTCGTCGTCTTCGCGGTCTTCTACCTCAAGGAGCCGCTGCGCTGGCAGACCGTGGCGGGCTTCGTGCTGATCGCCGCGGGCGCGGCGCTCATCTATGCACCCTGACTCCGGGGGGCGCCGCACTGACACCCTCGCGCATCGCGCTCCAGGGCCTCGGAGCGCCGCCCGTCGGACGGGCGGGGAAGATGAGCCACAACTCGCCCTCGAGGCGACCGTCGTCCAGCGTGCCCGAGATCCGGAGGCCGGTGCGCGCCACTTGCGGGTCGCTCGCGTCGGATCCGGGGGATTCCAGGTGGAGCACGCCGTTCCGGTAGGTTCCGGA
>CBFGQV010000323.1:0-3767 GCA_965651045.1 uncultured bacterium | reverse complement strand
AAAAATTGAGACGAGCAGCGCGGTCGAAGAGCGCGCCCTGAAGCTGTGGGTGGTGCTCAACCGGGCGCAGCAGGCGGTGGAGCGTCACGACCACGACCACATCGTCTCGCGGGGAGTCTCGTCCGGCGAGTTCGCGGTGCTCGAGGCGCTCTACCACAAGGGCCGCATGCTGCTTGGCGAAATTCGGAAGAGCATTCTGGTCTCGAGCGGTGGGGTCACGTACCTCGTCGACAAGCTCGTCGACCGCGGGCTGGTCGAGCGGGTGGCCTGCCCGGAGGACCGCAGGTCCATGTACGCGGCGCTGACGCCTGCGGGAACGGCGTGGATCGAAGAGGTTTTTCCCGAGCATGCGCGCCGACTCACTCGTGCGCTCTCGGGGCTGAGCGCCGAGGAGCAGGACCAGGCGATTCGGTTGCTCAAGAAGCTCGGCCTGGCCGCAGACGAATTGCCGTTCGACAGGCCGGCGGACCAGGGCGTCGCGCCCGCCCGATGATCCCCCCCTCGCGATAAGCGAACGGCTGAAGCACGATCGTATGCCTCAGCAATGAGATATCGAAGTTGAAATCACAGGGGATGGCTCGCCCCTGAACCGCCCCGAGCCGACATCGCGAAGCACCACACACCAACCACGCTGGAGTCTCTGTCATGAAGCCGACCACCTGGACACTCGATCCCGCCCACTCACAGGTCGAATTCGCCGTCAAGCACATGATGTTCACGACCGTTCGCGGGCGCTTCACCGATGTCGACGGCACGGTGACCTTCGATGCCGACGATCCGTCCGCGTCCGAGGTCGAGGTCACGATCGACGCCGCGAGCATCGACACGCGCGTCGAGGACCGCGACAACCACCTGCGTTCGGGCGACTTCCTGGACGTCGAGAACCATCCGACGCTGACCTTCAAGAGCCGCCGCATCGAGGGGAGCCCCTCCGAGGCCGGCGACCGCTTCAAGGTGATCGGCGACCTGACCATTCGCGGCACGTCGCGCGAGGTCGTGCTCGACGCCGAGTTCGGCGGCACGGGCACCGACCCCTGGGGCGGCACGCGCGCGGGCTTCAGCGCCGACACGAAGATCGACCGCCGCGACTTCGGGCTCACCTGGAACCAGGCGCTCGAGACCGGCGGCGTGCTCGTCGGCCACGAGGTGAAGATCCACCTCGAGGTGCAGGCCGTGCAGGCGCAAGAAGAGGGCGCAGAGGAAGAGGCGGGGGTCGGCGCCGAGGGCTGATACGCCGCGCTGGCTTCTGAGAAGGCGAGGGGTCGCTCCGGGGGATCTCCCGGAGCGGCCCTTCGTGCATTCAGCGCGGGGGGACTCGGTAGAGGCGCACGGCGGTGCCCCCGCTCCGCGTTTCGAGCAGGACCTCGGGGTGGGCGCTCTTCGGGTCGGCGCCGTGCGCGCCGCCGCCCACCTGCACGGCGAGCTCCGGCGCTGCCGTGAGCCACGCGAGCCCCCACCCGGGAAAGCTCCGCCGGTGCAGGGCGCCGAGCGCGGCGTAGAGGTCGCGAAGGCGCGTGCGGTCGCCGACGCGGTGGCCCCAGGGGGGATTCGTGACCAGCCATCCGCCGCCGGTCCAGCCTTCGGGAGGGCGTGCCGCCGAGAGCGGCGCGGTGGCGAAAGCGATCTCGCCCTCCACCCCGGCCCGGCTCGCGTTGGCGCGGGCCGCCGCGACAGCCCCGGCATCTCGATCGGACGCGGCGATCGGCGCCTCCGCGTGCTCGACGATCGCTGCGCCCGCCCGCGCCCGTATGTCGCGCCAGAGCGCCTCGTCGAACCCGGGCCAGCGCTCGAACGCGAACGATCGACGCCACCCGGGCGGCACCCGGCGGGCCATCAGCGCGGCCTCGATGGCGAGGGTGCCCGAGCCGCAGAGCGGATCGACGAACGCCTGATCGGGCGTCCACCCGCCCGCCATCAGCATCGCCGCGGCCAGGGTCTCACGGAGCGGCGCCTTCGCGGTGGCCTCGCGGTAGCCGCGCCGGTGCAGGTGCTCGCCGCTCGCGTCGGCGCTGAGTGTGAGCCGGTCCCGCACCAGCCGCACGACGAAGCGTTGCGTGGGGGCGTCCGCGCGACGGTTTCCGGTGGCGTCGGCGGCGTGGTCGGCAGCGACCGCCTCGGCGGCCCGCGCGAGCCGCTCGGCGACCGCGCCCGAGTGATAGAGCCGCGACTTCCGGCAGGTGACCTCGAAGTGCACCCCCACGCCCGGAGCCAGGAAGTCGCTCCACGCCACCCGGCCTGCCTGCCGCTCGAGCTCGCCGAAGGTCGCGGCGCGGAACTCGGCCACGCGCACCAGCACGCGCGAGGCCGTCCGAAGGTGCAGGTTGGCCGCGTACAGGTCGCGCAGCGTACCCGCGAAGGCGACGCCGCCGGGCTCGGGGGCCGCGTCGGAGATCCCCAGAGAACGGAGTTTGCGCAGGACGAGCGGTTCGAGGCCCGGCGCCGCGACGACGAAGAGGTCCAGCCGCGCCTCGCTCAGTCGTCGTCGTCCAGCAGCCAGCTCAGCAGCATGCTCACGATCGAGACCACGAGCGCTCCCCAGAAGGCGGGGCCGAAGCCATCGACCACGAGCGCGTCGGTGAGGCGCGCCGTGAGCAGCAGGAGGCCGGCGTTGATGACCAGCGTGAAGAGCCCGAGGGTCACGAAGAGCAGGGGCAGCGTGACGAGCATGACGATCGGCTTCAGGATCGCGTTCACGAGCCCGAAGACGAGCGCCACGAGCAGGACGGGGCCGAAGCCGCCGTCGAGGGCGATGCCCTGCACGAAATACGCGGCGGCCGAGAGCGCGAGGGCGTTCACGAACAGTCGAATCACGAAATTCTTCACGGTTCCGCTCCCTGTCGGAGGTGGGGCGAGGTGAGGGCGTCGGAGGGCCGGCGGCTCGTGCGTGTCATCGAAGCGCGCGGGAGAGCACGGTGTGATAGGTGGCCATCGAACGGGACATGCAGCTCTCCAATGGGTCGGACACTTCGTCGCGGCAGTGGGCGGTACCGGGCTCGCCGGCCACAACCTGGAGCACGGCCGATCCGTCGGCCATCAGGAAGAGCCGCACCCACCCGGGCCACGCGCCGCCGAGCACCATGCCCGGTGCGGCCGCGACATCGTGCAGCCGGCTCGCCGATCCCGAGATCACCGTCCAGCGTGGGTCGCCCGGCTCCGTGCCCGCGATCACCTGGAGCGAGTGATCGTGCCCGGCAGCCCAGACGAGGGGCGGGGCGGACGCGTTTCGAAAGGTGGCCCGCGCGGCGTCGATGAGATCGCCGTAGCGATCCGAGTACACGTCCTGCACGACGAAGCCGGTGCGCCCGGCGAGCGCGCGCAACCAGCCGCCGAGACCGTCGGCGGGGGGGGTGCGGCCGTGCTCTCCTCCGCTCACCAGCGGGTGATGCGCGAGCACGGTCACGGAGCGCGCCCCGGCCGTCTCGAGCGCGGCGGCCAACCTCCCGGTGGCGGTTTGGCGTTCCTCGTCGGTCGCGTACAGCCAGGCCTGCGTGTCCAGGAAGACCAGACGGTGCGCGTGGCCGACGTCGACGACCTCGGGGCCCAACGAGCCCGCCGCCGGGCGGAGCGCCGCCGGGGTGCCCGCCGCGCGCCAGCGGTCGACGTGCGCACCCAGCCGCCCGACGCGTTCACGGCCGAGCGCGCCGCCCTCGCCGGCCCAGTCGTGGTTGCCGGTAAGCAGATCGACCTGCGCGCCGGCGGCGCGGGCGACGGGGGCCAGCACGGTCTCGAGCTGGGCGTGGAGCCGCAGCGTGTCGCGCGCGTACTCC
>CBFGQV010000322.1:0-3772 GCA_965651045.1 uncultured bacterium | reverse complement strand
CGGGCAAGAGGTTCGTCTTCACGGGCGGCCTCGAGGGCTTCACGCGCTCGCGCGCCAAGAAGCTGGTCGAGGGCGCGGGCGCGCGCGCCGTGAGCTCGGTGAGCGCCGAGACCGACTACGTGGTGGCGGGCGGCGACCCGGGCTCCAAGTACGACAAGGCCGTCGAGCTCGGGGTCGAGATTCTGGACGAGGCGGGCTTCCGGGCACTTCTCGCCGAGGCCGGCGTCGAGGTCGGGGAGTGAGGCGCTGATGGAGAATCTCGACATCGCCCGCACGCTCGACGAGACCGCCGATCTGCTCGAGATCGAGGGCGCCAATCCCTTCCGCATTCGCGCCTATCGGAACGCGGTTCGCACCGTCGAGTCGCTCTCGCGCTCGCTCCAGTCGATGGTCGAAGAGGGCGAAGACCTCACCGAGCTGCAGGGCATCGGCTCCGAGATGGACCGGCACATTCGAGAGCTCCTGCAGACCGGGCAGCTCTCGACGCTGAACGACGTCACCTCGCGAATCCCCCGGACCCTCGCCGAGCTGACGCGCCTCGACGGCGTCGGACCCAAGAAGGCCAAGAAGCTCTTCGACGAACTCGGCGTGGAGTCGGTCGAGGGGCTCGTGGCCGAGCTCGACAAGGGCACCGTCGAGGGGTTGCACGGGTTCGGCACGAAGAGCGCGGAAAAGATGCGCCGGGCCATCGAAGATCACCGGAAGCAGCAGGGCCGCTTCCTGCGGGTCGAGGCCGAGCCCTACATCGAGCGGCTGCGCGAATGGATGGCCGACGCCCCCGGCCTGGAAAAGCTCGAGGTCGCCGGCAGCTACCGGCGGAAGCGCGAGACGGTGGGCGACGTCGACCTGTTGGTGTCGTCGGACGGCGACGGCGGCGAGGTCGTGCGCCACTTCACGTCGTTCCCCGACGCGGTGCGGGTCGAGGCGGCGGGCGACACCAAGGGCACGATCGTACTGCGGTCGGGGCTCTCGGTGGATCTCCGCGTGGTTCCGGCCGCCGCGTTCGGCGCCGCGCTGCACTACTTCACGGGCTCGAAGGAACACAACGTGCGCGTGCGCACGATGGGGGTGAAGCGGGGGCTCCGCATCAACGAGTGGGGGGTCTTCCGGGTGCCCGAGGGGGTCGATCCCGAGACGCTGAAGAAAGACGAAGGCGAGCGCGTTGCGGGCGAAACCGAAGACGAGGTGTTCGAGAGCGTGGGGCTGCCCTGGATCGCGCCGGAACTGCGCCAGGACCGGGGCGAGATCGACGCCGCGCGCGAGGGCCGCCTGCCCGACCTGATCGAGCTCGGCGACCTCAGGGGCGACCTGCACATGCACTCGACCTGGACCGACGGCAAGGCGTCGATTCGCGAGATGGCCGAGGGGTGCATCGAGCGCGGGTACGAGTACATGGCCATCACCGACCACTCGAAGGCCGTGACCATGGTCGGGGGGCTCGACGAGAAGCGGCTGCGCGAACAGTGGAGCGAGATCGCGCGGGTCCAGGACGAGGTCGGCGACCAGATTCGCATCTTTCGGGGGCAGGAGGTCGACATTCTGAAGGACGGATCGCTGGACCAGCCCGACCACGTGCTCGCCGAGCTCGACGTGGTGGTGGCGTCGGTGCACTCGTTCATGGACCTCGACCGCGACGGCATGACGAAGCGCGTGGTGCGGGCGGTCTCGCACGGCGCGGTCGACATTCTGGGGCACGCCACCGGGCGGCTGCTCGGCCGGCGCGAGCCCTACGCGATCGACATGGAAGCCGTGCTCGACGCCTGCCTCGAGCACGGCGTGGCGATCGAGATCAACGCGCACCCGAGACGCCTCGACGTCGACGATCGCATCGCCCGCCGGGCGCGCGAACTGGGCGTGATGGTGGTGATCGACACCGACGCCCACGAGGTGCGGGGGCTCGACGTGCTGCGCTTCGGCGTCGACCAGGCGCGCCGCGGGTGGCTCGAGAAGGGCGACGTGCTGAACACTCGCACCCTGAAGCAGCTCGAGGGCTGGCTCGCGGAGCGGCGCGCATGAGTCCCTTCGTGACCGAGATGCTGCTGCTCGCCCTCGGCGTCGCCGTGCTCTACTTCGGCGCCGAATGGCTCGTGCGGGGCGCCGCGCGACTCGCCGCGTCGCTCGGCGTGAAGCCGATCGTCGTGGGGCTCACCGTCGTCTCGCTCGGCACTTCGGCGCCCGAGCTCGTGGTGTGCCTGGTCGCGGCGCTCCGCGGCAGCAGCGACCTGGCGATGGGCAACGTCATGGGCTCGAACCTCGCCAACATCGGGCTCATTCTGGGATTCACGGCGATCGTGCGGCCGCTCGAGGTCGCGGGGCGCGTGATCAACCGCGAGATCCCGATCATGATCGGCATCACACTGCTCATCTTCCCGCTCGCCTTCGACCGCGACCTGAGTCGCCCCGACGGGCTGCTGCTCGTGGTCGTGCTCGGGCTCTACCTGCTCTTCGTGAACCGGGTGGCGGGCGAAGAGACGCCCGAGGTCGTGGGCGAGTACGCCGAGTTCGCCAAGCAGGCCACGCACCTCGAGGCCAAGGTGCGCATGCGCGACGTCGGGCTCGTCGTGGCGGGGTCGGGGGGCCTGGTGCTCGGCGGCACGGCGATCGTCAACGCGGCGCAGTACCTGGCCGTGGCCGTGGGCATTTCCGAGATCGTGGTCGGGCTCACGGTGGTCGCGATCGGCACGTCGCTGCCCGAGCTGGCCACGTCGCTGGTGGCCGCGTTCCGCAAGGAGGCCGACATCGCCGTCGGCAACATCATCGGCTCGAACATCTTCAACCTGGCGGCGATCCTGGGCATCACCTCGCTCGTGCAGCCCCTCGAGGTCGCCACCACGGTGCTGACCCAGGAGCTGCCGGCCGTGCTCCTGCTGTCGCTGCTCGCCTTCCCGGTGACCCGGAGCGCCCACCGCGTGCGCCGCTGGGAAGGCGCGATCCTGCTCGTGTCGTACGTGGGGCTGGCGACCTGGCTGGTGGTGTAGGGGCCGGCGGCGGCGGCGATCGCAGCGTGTCCGCCGTCGTCAATGCAGCCCTCACCGGGCGGTGACGGAAGCATGGCTGCGAAGACGGCGTCACGCGCCGTCTTCGCAACCTTCGTTGGCTGGGTGATGGTCGATGGCTGCGAAGACGGCCGTATGCGCCGTGAACGCAGCCGTCGCCGCGGCCGGCACCGCCATGGTTGCAAAGACGGCCACCCTCGTGCTCAATGTGGTATCGTATCCTGTCTCGCGACGGAGCTTGCTACGAGGTTCTGCGGCGAGTAGCCGTAGCACCCAGGATTCAGGGTGCTGGAACTGGCTGTCGAGGCCCAAGCTTCGGTGATCGTGACCCCCAACGTGCGGGACTTCCGCGGCATCGAGAAGAAGTTCGAAATTCACGCCCTCACACCGGGTGCGCTTCTCCTGGAGATGGAAGGTGAGCGATGAGTACGATGAGTGTGCGGCTTCCGGAATCCCTGCAACAGCGGGCCCGTGAACTAGCCGAGCGAGAGGGCGTTTCGATCAACCAACTGATCGCCACCGCCCTCGCGGAGAAGATCTCGGCACTCGACACGATGGCCTACCTGGAGGAACGCGCGGCGCGAGGCTCCCGCAAGGCGTTTCTCGAAGCGCTCGGCGAGGTTCCGGCCGCCCGTCCGATCGAGGGCGACGAACTGCCGAAGGGGCTGAAGAGCCGCTAACCATCCGCCCCCGTACACCGGCTCGAAGCGCGCCAGATCGCTGACCTCGCGCGTGAGACCGCGGTATCACGCGCCCACCTCTACCGGCGTCTCGAC
>CBFGQV010000321.1:0-3796 GCA_965651045.1 uncultured bacterium | reverse complement strand
CGCGCCGAAGGGCACCGCGAGCGCCGCGCCCGCGAGCACGAAGCGAACGGTCGGCGACGACAGACGGAGCTTCATGGAAATCCCCCGAATAGAAGAGCTGTGGTCGTTGGAAGTTCCGCTCAAACCCCGGCGAGGGCTCGTGGTGCCACGGGCTCGATCGGCGCACCCGGAACCCACCGTGTGACATAGCCCGCGACAGCGCTCGCCGCCACGGAATAGGGCGATACGAGGTAGAGCTGCCCGGGCCCCGAGCGCCCCGGAAAATTGCGATTCTGCGAACTCACGCTCACCTCGTCGGGGTCGCGCGTGATGCCCGGACCGGCGTTGATGCAGGCGCCGCACCCCGGCTCGATGAAACTGGCACCCATGCGGTCGAACAGCTCCAGGTACCCCTGTTCGCGGCAGTATTCACGCACCTCGATCGAGCCGCACTGAATGAAGCATTCGACGTCCGGGTGGATCCGGAGCCCCGCATGCTCGGCCTCGCGGAAAACCCGGGCGTACATGTCCATGTCTTCCTTCTTGCCCGCCGTGCACGACCCGGCGTACGCGATGTCGATGCGTATCGGCTCGCGCTCGAGCTCCTCGATCGACACGCCGTTCCCGGGGTCGCCGGGCAACGCGGCCATGGGCTCGATCGTGGACGCGTCGATGTCGATGACCTTCACGTACTCGGCGCCCTCGTCCGATTGCATGCCGGCCACCAGCGCCTCGGCGCGCGACCGCTCCATGCCTCGCTCGGCCACCAGGTACTCGACCGTGCGGCGATCGGCCGCGACGATTCCCGTGAAGGCACCGACCTCGGCCGCCATGTTGGTCATGGTCGCGCGCTCGTCGACCGAGAGCGCCTCGACCGCAGGACCCGCGTACTCGATGATCTGACCGATCGCGTGGCCATCGCGAATGTAGGGGTGCCGGAGAATCTCCAGCATGTAGTCCTTGGCGGTCACGTTGGGTCGGGGCGTGCCCGAAATGACGACCTTGAAGGACTTCGGCACCCGAGCGCGCACGTCTTTCGTGATCCACGAGTTGAAGATCGCCGTCGTGCCCACGCCGAAGGCCACGCACCCGATCGCGCCCGCGTGCGGCGTGTGCGAGTCGGAGCCGATGATGAGCATGCCGGGCTCGGCGTACTCTTCCAGGATCTTCGAGTGGCAGATGGCCTCGGACCCCATCACGTGGCCCTTCTGCTCGCCGTAGAGCCTGATGCCCTGGCGTTCGGCGAACTCGCGCTGCTTGACCTCGAGCTGGTTCGCGACGTCGAGCAGCCCCTCCTCGATGCGCTCCTGCGTCATCGCCTTGTGCAGGAAGGTCAGGTGATCGCGGAAGAAGAGCACGCTGCCCGGGTCCACCACTCGGTTCTCGAGCCCCACCTTCTGCTCGAAGAAGATGGCGCTCATGGGCGTCACGTATTCGTGGCTGAACCGAATGTCGGTGCGGAAGAACCCGGCCTCGCCGGGCGCCACCCAGGGTACGCCCACGCGGTCTTCCGCGGCGTCCACCACCCAGTGCGACGCGAAGATCTTTTCGGCGACGGTCATCGGCCGGGGCGCCGCCGATTCGTCGGCGAGACTCGCCGGCACCGGCACCCGCGCCTTGCCCTGCAGCCGCGCCAGGTTGAACTCGAAGAGCCCGCCGTACTCGATGATCTGCCGCGTGATCTCGTCCTTGCCCTCGGTGAACACCGACAGGGGGATCTCCTCGCCGGCCTCGATGCGCTCGATGAGCGAAAAGTCGGTGGTCGTGAGGATTCCGAGATTCTGGCAGTTCTCGTTGTAGATGCGCTCGATGCTCTCGCCCACCACGACCCGAATGCCCGCCATGAGCTCGGCGTAGGGACTCTGCTCGCGGCTGCTGCCCTTGCCGCGCCGCTTGCCCGCCACCGAGCAGACGAATCCCCCGTGCTTGACCGAGCCACGGGTGACCGGGAATCGCGCCTCGCCCGTGTCCGGATGGCGCGCGCGAAGACCCAGATAGGGAAACTCGCCGAGGGTCTCGTCGAAGAAGTAGCAGATGTAGGCCGGGGTGATCTCGTCGGTCGAGATCTGGTCTCGAAGCCGGGCGCGCACGGCCTCGGTGAGCTCGAGGTCCGCGCCCTCGTCGAGCTGGCGGCGCATGAGCTCCGCGTCGTCGACCAGGTAGAGCACCCGCCCTTCGAATCGGAGCGTGTCGGGGCGTTTCTCGAGGGGGCGGCGCTTGAGCTCGTCCATGGCGTCGTGGGCTCGGGGTCCGGGTGGGGGCGCGTTCCTACCCCCGGAGCGGCTCCAGGAGCCGGACGCAGAAGATGCGGATGGGCGCGTGGTGGGCACAAGCCACCCCGACCGTGCCGGCAACCCTGCGAACGACGAAAGACATCGTACTTGATCGCGAGGCGCCCGGTCGACGGCCGGGGGCCGTTTCCATCGACCGTACGCGGAGGAGGAGGGGGACCATGAATTCGAGGACCGGCAGGGCACTGGCGATCGCGTTCGTCCTGGTGGGGCTGGTGGCAGCACCCGGCCAGGCGCAGCGCGTGATGGAGTTACCGGAGCGCGACCGGACGCTGGACCCGTCGATCGACGACGTGTACCGCGTGGGCTCCATCGACGGCGACGACTGGGAGCTGTTCGGCGACGTCTCGCAGCTCGCCTTCGACGCCGCCGGCAACCTCTACATCTTCGACCGGCAGAACTACCGCGTGGTGGTGGTGGACCCCGAGGGCCGCTTCCTGCGCCAGGTCGGCAAAGAGGGCGAGGGCCCGGGCGAGTGGCGCATGCCGGGCGGCATGGGCGTGATGCCCGACGGCTCGGTCGTGATCGCCGACGCGGGCCACCGCGCGTATCAGATCTACGGACCCGACGGCGAGTACCGCAGCTCGGTCTCGATGGGCGACGGCGGCATCATCCAGATCGGCCGGCTCCTCGCCGATCCTCGGGGTGGCGGCATCTTCAACGTGCTCGGAAGCGCGGGAATCACCATGCGAATGGTGCGCGGTGCCGGCGAAGCGCCGAGCGTGCCCGAAGGTCGGCCCATCGAGCGCATCACGCTCGGAAGTGACGGGGCGGTTAGATCGTTCTACTCTGCGTGGGCGCCACCGCCCGCGGAATCGTCGAGCTCGGCTCCCGGCATCAACGTGAGCAACAGTGGCCAGATGGTGCGGTTCGGCGGCGGGCCCCGGGTCTTCGAACCGCAGGTGCGCGCGGCAGCGCTCCCCGACGGAGGACTCGCGGTGGTCGACTCGACGGCCTATTCGGTGAAGATCGTCGGCCCCGACGGCCGTGACCGGGCCCGGCTCACCCGCCCCATCGCGCCGACGCAGGTCACCGAACGCATCGAACGGCGCGAGCGCGAGCGTCGTCTGGCCGAGCTCGACGCCGGCGAGGGCCCGCAGATGCAGGTACGCATCGGCGGCGGCGGCTCGCCTCAGAGCATCGATCCCGAGCAGATCAAGGCCATGCAGCGCGCGAACATCGAGAGCCAGACCTTCTACCCCGAGATTCCCGTGATTCGGAGCCTGGCGGCGAGCCCCACGGGTACGCTCTGGATCGAGCGCGCGCTGGCCGATTCGCCGGAAGACGGCCCGATCGACCTCGTCCGGACCGACGGCACGTACGTGGGCACGATTCCCGCCGGCCGACTCGAAGTGCCCCGGGCGTTCGGCCCCGACGGGCTCGTGGCCTACATCGAACGTGACGAGTTCGACGTGCCCACCATGGTCGTCCGCCGCCTGCCGACCGAGGTACGCTGAGGGCCGCCCGTCACGCGGGCCGACCGCGGCTCGTTCGACATCGCGTGCCTTGACGTTCGGGCCGCCGGG
>CBFGQV010000320.1:0-3799 GCA_965651045.1 uncultured bacterium | reverse complement strand
CCCACTTCGCGCAGGTAGCGTCGCAGGCCCGCCTCGATCAGCGTGACGTATGCCGGCGTGACGCGGCCGCCGCCGCCGAGCTCGGTGGTCAGGCCGATGCCGCCGCGGCGCGCGGCGGCGGCGGTTGCGAAGGGCGTGTCGTCGTCGGCCTCGAACAAGAGCGCGAACGGCAGGCCGAGCACGTCGAGCAGGCGCCGGCGCCGGTCGTTGTCGACAGTGTCGGCGCCCCACTTGGCGAGCACCGTGGGCAGGTACTCGAGCGATGTGCCGCCGGAGTGCAGGTCGAGCAGGTAGTCGATGCCGTCGAAGACGACGTGCTCGAGGTAGTGGGCGATCATCGAGGTGGGCGTGGCGCCGGCCTCGTCCGTGAAGCTGCGGTTGAGATTGCCGCCGTCGAGCGGCGAGGTGCGAAGGCCGGCGACGGCGGCGGGCGTGTTGGCGGCCGGCAGGATGACGAGCTGGCCGGCGACGTCGTCGAGCTCGAGCGCCGCCGCAAGGCGCGTGAGCACCACCTGTCCCTCGAACTCGTCGCCGTGGTTGCCGGCCATCAGCACCACCTTAGGGCCGGCGCCGCGGCGCAGCGAGATAACCGGCACCGGCACGAAGCCGTACGCCGAGCGGGTGACCGAATGAGGCACCCGGATGAATCCGTGCCGCCGGCCTTCGGCGGCGAAATCGATCTCGCAGGTGACCGGCAATGCCGTCATCGCGCGGCCGCCCTCAACCGAGGAGATAGCGCCCGCCCGCGCCGACCGCGACGGTGACGAGACCGAGCACGAGGTTGATGCCGATGAGGCGGCGGATGAGGCCCAGCGCCGTGCCGCCGCGCGGCCAGTCGCTGCTCGCCACGGCATCGCCCAGGCGCCGGTAGGGAACGAAATAGACGAAAATGAATATCGCGGTCATGACGATCCCGAGCGCGGTCATGGTGTGCACGTGCGCGGGCGTGGCGGCGAATCCCCCGTACACCGCGAACACCACCCAGAAACCGCTGGCGAGAATCACCGCGACGCTCGCCCACACCCAGGGAAAGAAGCGGTCGAACACGCCCAGCCACAGGGGCAGCCGCGCGGGCGGCTCGAGTTGGCCTGCGGCCACCGGTCGCAGCACCATCCAGGCGAAGAACATGCCCCCTACCCAGATCACCGCGGCGACGGCGTGAAGCAATATGGCAATACCCATGGTATTTCCGCACTTGGGGTTCGTGAGTGAAGGACGACACTATACATTGCCGCGGGGGCGAAGGTGAAAGGCCCGACTCCCAATGCAAAAGACCCGCACTTGGCGGGTCTTCTGCATGCAGCTCGCGGGGCGATTACTTGATCGCGAGGTCCTGCAGTTTCTTGCCGGACTCCAGCGCGGCGACCACCCACAGCGGCTTGCGCCCGCGCCCGGTCCAGGTCTCACGCGAGTTGGCGGGGTTGCGGTACTTCGGGGCCACCTTTCCGCGGGTCTTCTTGCGCCCGGCCTTCTTGCGCGCGGCGCCCTTGGCGCGGCGCTTGCGGGTCCCGCCCCCGGTTTCGTCGAGAATCTCGGCAACGTCGAGCCCTTCGTCCTTGGCGAGGGCGACGAACTTTTTCGCCAACTCCTTCTTCTTGGACTTCTTGCGCGAATCGATCTGCGCCTTGCACGCCTTGATCAGGTCCTCGAGCTCGGAGACGGTGAGTTTTGTTATGTCAGGTAGTGCCACGTGAATACTCCACAGTTAATAAACAGGATCCAAAAAAGCGAAACATCGTCGTTGTTTTTCTGAGGTGCCAAGTCGACCCCATCCGTCGATCGCGTCGCCCGCGGCGTATTTTAGAGATTTCGGAGTTTATAAACAAGAATAAAGTTAAGGCGACGGAACCAGCGAAGTTGTCCGTGGTTGAATAAGTCCTCACCGCGATCGATTCACCGAGCCCATTCGACCAGGTTTTCCATGGGAGCCTATCGGCAAACGGTTGTGAACGTTCGCGTTTTCCAGTTTCTGAATAGAAACTGAATAACCATGTATACCGTGTAAATAATGTGCCGCCGAGGGTATCGGCACGGCGGGTGCGCGAGGGTGCGATTCGCGGGCGGCGCTACTGCATCACCGCGCTCTCGTCGCGCACGACGAGTTCGAACGCGGCGTCGATGAGAGCGCGGGTATAGGGGGCGGAGGGGTTGGCGAAGAGTTGCTCCGAGCGGCCCTGCTCGACCACCACGCCGTCGCGCAGCACGATGAGCTGGTCGCTCATGGCGCGCACGATCTTGAGGTCGTGGCTGATGAAGATATAGGCCAGTTGATGCTCGGCTTGCAGCCGGAGCAAAAGCTCGACGATCTGCACCTGCACCGAGCGATCCAGGGCCGAGGTCGGTTCATCGAGAATCACGACCTTCGGCTGCATGATCATGGCGCGGGCGATGGCGACGCGCTGGCGCTGGCCGCCGGAGAACTCGTGCGGGTAGCGGAAGCGGCTGGCCGGGTCGAGGCCGACTTCCTCGAGGGCGGCGATCACCCGCGCCTCGCGCTCGGCCTCGTCGCCGATGCCGTGCGCGACGAGGCCCTCCTCGACGATCTGGTGAATCGACAGCCGCGGGCTGAGCGAGCCGTACGGGTCCTGGAACACCACCTGCATCTGGCGCCGCACCGGTTTCAGCGCCTCGCCGTGCAGGCCCTGGATGTCGCGGCCCTCGAACTCGATGCGGCCCCGGCTCTGCTCCAGGCGCAGCACGCCGAGGGCAAGGGTGGTCTTTCCCGAACCGCTCTCGCCGACGATGCCCACCGTCTCTCCGGCGCGGACCTCGAAACTGATGTCGTCGGCGGCCTTTATGTGGCCGACGGTGCGCTTGAGGACGCCCTTCCTGATCGGGAACCATACCCGCACGTGCTCGGCTTTCAGCACGGGCTCGGTGCGGCCGAACTCGCTCGCGGGCTTCTTCGGCGGCTCGGCGGACAAGAGCTCGCGCGTGTACGCCTCGCGCGGCGACTCGAAAAGCCGCGCGCTCGGCCCGTGCTCGACGATGCGTCCGTCCTTCATCACGTAGAGCTCGTCGCTGATCTTCTCGACGATGCCGAGATCGTGGGTGATGATCAGCACCGCCATGCCCATGTCGCGCTGCAGGTCCTCGAGCAGGGCGAGTATCTGCGCCTGGGTGGTGACGTCGAGCGCCGTGGTCGGCTCGTCGGCGATCAAGAGGTCCGGGTCGTTGGCCAGCGACATGGCGATCATCACCCGCTGGCGCTGGCCGCCGGAGAGCTGGTGCGGATAGCTGTCGAGCCGCTTCTCCGGCTCGCGGATGCGCACCATCTCGAGCAGCTCGAGGCAGCGCGCGCGCGCCGCGGCCTCGTTCATGCCCTTGTGCAGGGTCAGCGTCTCGCTGATCTGCTTGCGAACCGTGTGCAGCGGATTCAGCGAGGTCATCGGCTCCTGGAAGATCATGCCCACCTGGTCGCCGCGGATTCGCCGCAGCGTCTCCGGCGGCGCATACACGAGTTCCTCGCCGTTGAAGCGGATGCTTCCGTTCGGGTGGCGCGCGCGGGGGTAGGGCAGAAGCTGCATCACCGACAGCGCCGTGACCGACTTGCCCGAGCCGCTCTCGCCCACCAGAGCCACGGTCTGCCCCTTGTCGATGGTCATCGACACGTGGTCGACGGCGCGAACCTCGCCCGAGGGCGTGTCGAAGTGCACCGACAGGTCGGCGATCTCGAGCAAGCGTTTCGGCGTCTCGTTCACAGGATGTTCTTGCGCGGGTCGAAGGCGTCGCGCACGGCTTCGCCGATGAAGATCAACAGGCTCAGCATGGCGCCGATGACGAAGAACCCGGTCAGGCC